>DASQKT010000024.1:0-7475 GCA_035630415.1 Skermanella sp. | reverse complement strand
GCCTTGGCGCCGCTCGGGCTGTTGGGCCGGGCGCCGACGATCACGTCCTTTACGCCGCTGTCGCGCAGATTGTTGGCATGGGCATGGCCCTGACTGCCATAGCCGACGATGCAGACTTTCTTGCCCTTGATCAGGTTGACGTCGGCATCACGATCGTAATAGACGCGCATGGTGGTATTTCCTCGGTTTTTCGCTTCAGACAGCTTTACGCTGGGGTTGGAGGCTGGGGATAGTCTTGCATTTCCGCCTGTTCTTACAGGCTGGCGGCGCCTTTGGAAATGGCGGCGACTCCGGTCCGGCTGACATCGACCAGACCAAGCTGGCGCATCAGGCCGATGAAGTCGTCCAGTTCTGCGGCGGAGCCGGTCATCTCGAACACGAAGGAGCTGAGCGTGGCATCGACCACGCGGGCCTTGAAGATATCGGCGATGCGCAGGCTCTCGATCCGGCGGTCGCCGGTGCCGGCGACCTTGATCAGCGCCAGCTCGCGTTCAATATGCGGACCTTCGTCGGTCAGATCGCGGACCCGGTGGACCGGCACCAGCCGGTCGAGCTGGTTCTTGATCTGCTCGATGATCATGCGGGTGCCGCTGGTGACGATGGTGATGCGCGAAACCTTCTGCTCGGCATCGACCTCCGCCACGGTCAGGCTTTCGATGTTGTAGCCACGGCCGGAGAACAGGCCGATGACACGGGCGAGCACGCCCGGCTCGTTATCGACCAGGACGGAGATCGTGTGCTTTTCGATGGTGGTTTCCACGGAACATGGCTCCAGATGGGAAGTGGCGGCAGGTGGTTCAGGCGCATGGCGTCCGGCCCCGAGCACATGCCCGGAGCCGGCCTTGTCGTGACCGCGAAGGAGCGGTCGGCCTATACCAGAACCATGCCTTCTTCGGGAGTGGCTTCGCCGGTCTTGGTCGCTTCGCCCATCTGATCCGCCGGGCCGAGCAGGATCTCGTTATGCGCCCGGCCGCCGGGGATCATCGGGAAGCAGTTTTCCTTCTGATCGACGCACATATCGACGATCACCGGGCGCCTGATGTCGATCATTTGGCTCAGGACGTCATCGACTTCCGACACCTTGGTCGCCCGCAGCCCGACGCCGCCGAAGGCTTCCGCCAGCTTGACGAAGTCGGGCAGGGCCTCGCTGTAGCTCTGCGAATAGCGGCTGCCGTGTAGCAGTTCCTGCCACTGGCGGACCATGCCCATGTACTGGTTGTTCAGGATCAGGACCTTGATCGGCAGGTTGTACTGCACGGCGGTCGCCATCTCCTGCATGTTCATCATGAACGACGCCTCGCCCGAGATGTCGACCACCAGACTGTCCGGGTGGGCGATCTGGGTGCCGATGGCGGCCGGCAGGCCGTAGCCCATGGTGCCCAGGCCACCGGAGGTCATCCAGCGGTTCGGCTCCTCGAAGGGGAGGAACTGGGCGGCCCACATCTGATGCTGGCCGACCTCGGTCGTGATGTAGGTGTCGTGCTTGCGGGTCAGCTCGCGCAGGCGCTCAAGCGCGTATTGCGGCTTGATGATCGGATCGGTCTTGATGTAGCGCAGGCAGTCGCGGCCGCGCCATTCCTCGATCTGAGCCCACCACTGCTTCAGCGCCACCTGATCGGGCCGCTTCTGGCGAGCCTTCCAGATGCGGATCATGTCTTCCAGCACGTGGGCGCAGTCGCCGACGATCGGGATATCGACCCGGACGTTCTTGTTGATCGAACTGGGATCGATATCGACGTGGATCTTTTTGCTGTCGGGCGAGAACGCGGACAGCTTGCCGGTCACGCGGTCGTCGAACCGCGCGCCGATGTTGATCATCACGTCGCACCCATGCATGGCGAGGTTCGCCTCGTAGGTGCCGTGCATCCCCAGCATGCCCAGGAACTGGCGGTCGGAAGCGGGATACGCGCCCAGGCCCATCAGCGTGTTGGTGCAGGGATAGCCGGTCATCCGAACGAACTGGGTCAGCAGCTTCGACGCCATCGGGCCGGAGTTGATGACGCCGCCGCCGGTGTAGAAGATCGGACGCTTGGCGTTGGCGATCAGCTCAACCGCCTGCTCGACCAGCGACAGGTCAGGCTTGACCTGCGGGCGGTAGGTCTTATGCCTGACCTCGCCCGGCGGGACATAAACGCCGTCGGCGAACTGCACGTCCTTTGGGATGTCGATGACGACGGGACCGGGCCGGCCGCTCTTGGCGACGTAGAATGCCTCGTGCATCGTCCGCGCCAGGTTGTTGACGTCCTTCACCAGGTAATTGTGCTTGGTGCAGGGGCGGGTGATGCCGGTCGTGTCGGCTTCCTGGAAGGCATCGTTGCCGATCAGGTGCGTCGGGACCTGACCCGTCAGGCAGACGATCGGAATGCTGTCCATCAGCGCGTCGGTCAAGCCGGTGACAGCGTTGGTGGCGCCGGGGCCTGACGTTACGAGAACGGCGCCGACCTTTCCGGTCGAGCGCGCATAGCCTTCCGCCGCATGGACCGCAGCCTGTTCGTGCCGCACCAGGATGTGGCGCAGGTCGTTCTGCTTGAACAGGGCGTCATAGATCGGAAGTACCGCGCCGCCCGGATAGCCGAAAATTACGTCTACGCCCTGATCCTTCAAGGCCTTGATGACGATCTCCGCACCGGTCAGCTTGTTCTCGGACATCTTGAACTACCTTCGTCTGTACGCACCCGCGCCTTGCGGATGCCCGTCTCCGTTTTTGAAAATCCCGCAAATTCAGGAATTCCAACATGTTAGCGCGCCGTCCCGAGACTTCCCCCAGGGCGCGACGACGCAACCTAATAAAAACATTTTCCAGGGTCAACCCATTTTGCGAATTAAGTTGCAAATGGCTGGTTTGAGACTTTCCGAATATTGCGCGGAAATGACATGGCAGCCATGCACCGGGGCAAGCTGGTGACGGAACCACGTACCCTGCCGCTTGGCGTACCGGCGGGTAGATTGCCGCGCCAGTGCCGCCGCCGCCGGCAGGTCGATCTCTCCCCGCAGATAGGACGAAAGCTCGGGCACGCCGAGCGCCTTCATGACGGGAAGGTCCGGCGGCAATCCCAAAGCCATCAGCTCGCGCACTTCGTCCAGTGCTCCAAGCTCGATCATCCTGCCGAAGCGTCCGTCGCACGACGCGTAGAGCGCGTCACGCGGAGGATCGACCACGATGGGGAGGAACCGCAGGCCGGGCGGCGGACCGGCGGTCGGGTCGGACTGCCAAGCGGTGATCGACCGGCCCGTCGCTTGCCAAACCTCGACCGCGCGCAGCAGCCGCTGGGTGTCGCCCGGTTTCAGTCGGGCCGCCGTTTCCGGATCGCGTTCCGCCAGCACCGCGTGAAGGCCGGGGCTGCCGATTTTCGCGTGAAGGCCGCGTACCGCCTCCCGGACTTCCGCCGGCACCGGCGGGATATCCGCAAGCCCTTCCATCAGCGCCCGCAGGTAGAGCCCGGTGCCGCCGACGACGATGGGCAAGCTGCCGGACGCCTTGGCGGCGCGGATCTCCGCCAGCGCCATTGCTTGCCAGCGGGCGGCGGAGCATCGCTCGGATGCCGGCAACACGCCATACAGGCGGTGGGGTGCGTGGGCCTCGTCGGCGGACGTGGGACGCGCGGTCAGGACCGACAGCTCGCGGTAGATCTGCATGCTGTCGGCGTTGACGACGGTGCCGCCGAACTCCTCCGCCAAGTCGAGAGCGAGTGCTGATTTGCCGCTGGCGGTTGGGCCGCCTACGACGACGACGGTTGTTTCGGGCATGGACAAGGCTTGGTGGGACATTTCATAAAGGCGCCTGATCTTCGCCGCGGATAATCCAGATGAACAATGTTCTGACCCTGATCGCCGACCCCAGCGCCGCCGACCTGGACGATAGCACGGTTGTTGCCGCCCGAAGCGCCCTGAAGGACCTGGGCGCCGAGACCGGCTCGCCCGACTGGCTGGCCCCAGGCATCGCGTGCGATGTCCCGTTCGACGGGCTCAACTGCGATCAGGCCGACGCGGCCCTCCACATAGCCATGCCGGACCGTCCGGTAGACATGATCACCCAGCCCGTCGCCAGCCGCCGCAAGCGGCTGCTGATCGCCGATATGGAATCGACCATCATCCGGCAGGAGATGCTGGACGAGTTGGCCGAACTGGTCGGTTTGAAGGACCTGATCGCAGGCATAACCTACCGCGCCATGAATGGCGAGATCGACTTCAAGGACGCCCTGCGCGAGCGGGTGGCCTTGCTGAAGGACTTGGCCGTAGAAAGCCTGGAGCAGGTCTATGGCCGGGTCGAGCTGATGCCGGGTGCGCTGGAACTGGTCGCCACCATGAAGGCCAATGGCGCCTACTGCGCGCTGGTTTCGGGCGGCTTCAAGTTCTTCACCGAACGGGTGCGCGTGACGGTGGGGTTCGACGAGGATCAGGCCAACGACCTGGAAATCGTCAATGGCCGGCTGAGCGGTATCGCGGTGGAGCCGATCCTGGACAAGGACGCCAAGGTCGCGGCCCTGCTGCGGGTAGCCGGCGCCAACCGCATTCCGCTGCGGGACAGCATCGCGGTGGGCGACGGCGCCAACGATCTGCCCATGCTCCAGGCTGCCGGGTTGGGCGTGGCGTTCCATGCGAAGCCCGTCGTGGCGACGCAGGCGCGGGCACGGGTCGAGCGGTCGGACCTGACCGCGCTGCTCTACGCCCAGGGCTACCGGGCGGCGGATATCCGCCGCTGACGGCGCTTATGGGCAATCAGTATGGGCGGGCAGCCGGTATGGGCATTCAGGCCGATTTCAGCGTGGTCGGGTCTTCCACGGCCGCCGCTGGAGCATCCACCTGACCAACCGGGGCTGCATCGGATGCTTCCGGCGCAACCGGCGCGGCAACCAGCGTGGCGGCTTCGTCGGCGGGCGGCGCTGCGGGTGCGGTCTCCGTCCCGCTATCGATCGTCGCGGCGGTAGCCGTCGCGATCGCGGTCGTGGCGGCGGCGAGAGCGGCGGCGGAAGCGGCTGCGGCGCTGATCGGTCCGGCGGAGCCAGCAGGTTTGGCATCGTCGGCGGCCATGGCCGCAGGCGTGGGCGTTGCCGCGGGCGTGGCGGGCGCCGGTGCCGGAACGCTGACATCGGGTGCCGCCGAAAGGGCCATAGTGTCGGACGCCACGCGGCTGCCTGCGGTTGGGGCTTGTCTCTGCGTGAAAAGCGACTCCACGGTTTCGACCAGTCGCTGGAGGATCGTATAGACCAGCGTCGCCGAAAAGCCGCCGAGCAGGGCGAGCAGCGGTTTGCCGAAGACCGATGCCGACGAAACCGGCGCCGCCGCATCGGCGCCTGCTTCCGGACCCGGCCCGATCGGGATCATCTGGGACAGGACAAGTCCGGCGATGATGCCCAGGCCGATCCGCATCCAATAAGAGGATTCGAAGCGCGGATCGTAAGTGCCCTGCTCGATATACTTGTGTGCGATGAACAGCGCGTGAAAGCAGCCGCCCATGGCGGCGGCGCTCATCAGGAAGATCAGGATTTCAAGGCTTGCCATCCCGTCGAGGGAATAGATGTCCATCGACAGGTTCTGGTGACTGATCGAATCGGACAGGCTGCTGAGAACGAACACCATCGTGAAGAAGGCCGCCCCCAGCACCAGGCGCCGGATCGACGACAGCGGTCCGAGGATCGATGCCCAGCCGTTCCGCGATTTGTCGATATGCAAGAGATAAATCGTGCGCGGCGTCGCGGGCGCCACGACATCAGCCAACTGGCCGTGCAGGGAGGCGAGATAAGCCACGGGGACGGATGGGTCCCCTTCTTCGACGACGTTTTCGAACAGCTCGAGGGATTGCTGCAACGCAGGCGGCAGTTTCAACCCGTTCCCCAGGGCGTAACGCACCATGGCGTCACATTCCAGGGCGATGTGCCGGCGAAACTTCGTCGAGTTCGTTTCCGGGGAAGTTTGTGCCGGAATCGGCAACACTTCGGTTGCGCTGCTGACAGCCATATCCGCCACGACGATTTTCTCCGGAAAGCTAAACCAAGGGATTTAGCTTTCATCGCATTTTCTTAAAAAATCAATAAAAATACTTCTGTATGCTACCCTGACGTGTGATTGTCGTTCTTGATTTGTTTGCATTGGGCGATTAGGGTCGTCCAGATACCACGTATTGGCCGGTGACCCATGGCGACCGTCATTATCACGGAAAAATCCAGTCAGGCACGGGACCTGCGCATGGCGTTGGGCAACCGGTTTGGGCAGATTCTACCGGCGGAAGGGCATCTGCTGCGTCTGGCGGAACCGGACGAGGTCAATCCGGAATGGAAGCGCTGGACTACCGCGCTGCTGAAGCCCGACGGTCTCTATCCGACCAAGCCCGACACCTATGGTAATAAGCAGGCCAAATTTCAGGCAATCGTGGCGGCGCTGAAAGGCTGCGACAAAGTGATCCTGGCGACCGACTGCGACCGCGAAGGGCAGTTGATCGGGCAGGAGATCCTGGAGCATGTCGGCTTCCGGGGCAACGTGTTGCGCGCCATCTTCACGGCCCAGGACCCCAAGACGATCCGCGATGCCTTTGAGCGGCTGAAACCCAATACGGAACTGCGCCCAATCTACGAGGCGGCGGTGGCTCGCCAGCAGGCCGACCAGATCTTCAACCTCTCGCTGACCAGGACCGCCACGACGACGCTCCGCGCTCCCGGCTCCAAGACGGTGATCGGAATCGGGCGGGTCAAGACGCCGACGCTGGCCATCGTCTGCATGCGCGAGCTTGAGATCGTCAACTTCAAGCCGGAGGACTATTTCGAGATCGTGGCGACTGCGACGGTCGAGAATGGCACCTTCCTGATGCGCCACGCGCCGCCGCCCAAGGACCGCATCAAGGACCGGAAGCGGGCCGACGCCATCGCCCAGGCGGCGGAAGGCTGCAAGGGTCCGCTGGCGGTGACGGTCGAGGAAAAGCGTCAGGGACCGCCGCGCCTGTTCGACCTGCCGGCGCTCCAGAAGACCTGCGGCCAACGCTGGGGCTGGAACGCCGATAAGACGCTGTCGGTCGCCCAGGAGCTTTACGACGGCGACGGCAAGAAGCTGATAACCTATCCCCGTGCCGAGGCGCGCTATTTGTCGGAGAACCAGATCGACGACGTGCCGGCGATCGTCCGCGCGCTCACCGGGCTGCGCGGGTTCGCCCATCTGGACATCTCCCGGCCTGTGATCCGCAAGGGCAAGTCCGGCCATTTCTGCGACAAGGCGCTGGAAGGCGTGTCGCACCACGCCATCGTGCCGAACGTCAACGTATTGGGTGACCTGGAACCCCGGCTCGCCCGCCTCAGCGACGACGAAAAGCGCCTGTTCGCGCTGATCTGCCGGTCCTACCTCGCGGTCGTGATGCCGGATTACGAGTACCGGCAGACGACGGTGACGATGCCGGTCCCCATGCCGGAAGGCAAGCCGGTCGAGTTCCGCACCATCGGCCGGGTGCCGATCAAGCTGGGCTGGAAAGAGGTCTATACCGGCGCCGA
>DASQKT010000023.1:0-4175 GCA_035630415.1 Skermanella sp. | reverse complement strand
GCCGACCTCGGGCAGCGTCCTGTTCAACGGCGTCGATCTGACCCGGCTGAACCGCCGCCAGTTGAAGCCGCTGCGGCCGAAGATGCAGTTGATCTTCCAGGACCCCTTCGCCTCCCTGAACCCGCGCATGACGGTCGGCCGCATCCTGGGCGCTCCCTTCCAGATCCAGAAGCTGCGGCTGTCCAGGTCGGAGCGGGACGAGCGCGTCGTGGCGGCGCTGAACGCGGTCGGTCTGACCGAACACCATCTGGACCGCTACCCGCACGAGTTCTCCGGCGGCCAACGCCAGCGCATCGGCATCGCCCGCTCGCTGGTGATGGAGCCGGAGTTCCTGGTCGCGGACGAGCCGGTCTCGGCGCTGGACGTGTCGATCCAGGCGCAGATCGTCAACCTGCTGCTGGAGATCAAGCGCAAGCTCGACCTGACCATCCTGTTTATCACCCATGACTTGGCGGTGGTCGGCCATATCTCCGACCGGGTCGCGGTGATGTATCTGGGCCGCATCGTGGAACTGGCGGACACCCGCGCCGTCTTCTCGGCGCCGCGCCACCCCTATACCGAGGCGCTGTTCTCCGCGATCCCGACGCTGGACCCGACGGTCAAGCGAAACCGCATCCTGCTGAAGGGCGATATCCCCAGCCCGCTCGATCCACCGTCGGGCTGCGCCTTCCGCACCCGCTGCCGCTATGCCCTGCCGGCCTGCGCCGAAGCGGTCCCGCCGCTGCGGGAAGTGGGGCAAGGCCACCTGTCGGCCTGCATCCGCGACGACCTGAACCTCGCGGCGCCGCTCGCAGCATGAGCGGGGCTCTGCCGGGATTGGCATAACTGTTATCGGAGGACAGACAGTTCCGCCTAGCAACCCCTGCCGTTAGCATCCATCCAACGACAGGGGGTTACAGAATGGCTTGGCGTATCGGTGTCGATTCCGGTGGTACCTTTACCGATGTCTGCTTGTTCGACGATGCGACGGAACGTGTCGAGGTCTGGAAAGTCCCCTCGACGCCGGACGATCCCTCCCGCGGGATCGCGGCGGGGGTCGAGGAAGGCATCGCCCAGGTCGGGGCCGATGCCGGGGACATCGCCTATTTCGGGCACGGCACGACGGTCGGCACCAACGCGCTGATCCAGCATCGCGGCGTCCGCACCGGCCTGATCACATCAGACGGTTTCCGCGACCTGCTGGAGATCGGCCGCCAGAAGCGGCCCGACCTCTACGATCTGCAAGCCGACAAGCCGGAGATGCTGGTCAGCCGGGAGATGCGGATCGAGGTGCCGGAGCGGGTCCGCTACGACGGCTCGGTGGAAACGCCGCTCGACGAGGAAGCGGTACGCGCCGCGGCAAGGCAGTTGCGGGCATCCGGTGCCAAGGCGGTCGCGGTCTCCTTCCTCTACAGCTTCGTGCGCGGCGACCACGAGGCGACCGTGCGCCGCATCGTGGAGGAGGAGTTTCCCGAGGCGTTCATCTGCACTTCCCATGAAGTGGCGCCCGAGTTCCGCGAGTACGAGCGGATGTCCACCGCCGTCGTCAACGCCTATCTCGGCCCTGTCATGCACGGCTATATCGAGCGTCTGGCGAAGCGCCTGGACGAGCTGGGCGTCAAGCCGAAGCCGCATCTGACGCAGAGCAACGGCGGCGTCATCAGCTTCAAGGCCGCCGCCGAACTGCCGGTCCGCACCGTGCTGTCCGGCCCCAGCACCGGCGTCGTCGCGGCCCAGGTGATCGGGCAGGTGGCCGGTTTCCCCAACCTGATCACCTTCGACATGGGCGGCACCAGCAGCGACGTAGCCTTGCTGGCGAACGGCCAGTGCCGGCTGGCGAGCGAGGCTGTCGTCCACGGCTATCCGATTAAGGCCCCGATGCTCGACATCCATACCGTGGGTGCTGGCGGCGGCTCCATCGCCTATGTCGACAGCGGCGGATTGCTGAAGGTCGGACCGCGCAGCGCCGGGGCCGATCCGGGACCGGTCTGCTACGGCAGGGGCAACGAGGAGCCGACCGTCACCGACGCCAATGTCGTGCTCCAGACGCTCAACCCGACGCATCTGCTGGGGGGCCGCATGGCCGTCCGCCAGGATCTGGCGAAGGCCGCCATCGGCCGGCTGGCGGAGAAGCTGGGCATGGACACGATGGCGACCGCCCAGGGCATCCTGTCCGTCGTCACCGCCAACATGGCGAAGGCGATCCGGGTCATCAGCGTCCAGCGCGGCCACGATCCGCGCGACTATACCCTGATGGCGTTCGGCGGCGCCGGTCCCCTCCACGCGGCGCGGCTGGCGCGCGAGCTGGATATGACGCGCATCCTGGTGCCGCGCAATCCCGGCATCCTGTGCGCCATGGGCCTGCTGCTGACCGATCTTAGGGCCGACTTCGCGGTCACCCGCCTGACCGTGGTCGGCACCGAAGCCGTCGGCGGCATCGAAGCGGCCTTCCAGGGCCTGAGCGAGCGGGCGGAAGAATGGTTCGCGGCGGAGGCGGTGCCGGCCGCCTCCCGCCTACTCACCCGGACGGTCGATATGCGCTACGCCGGGCAGAACTACGAGCTGGCGGTGGCGCTGCCCGACGGACCCGTCACCCAGGTCACGCTGGATGCGCTGGTCGAGGGCTTCGAGGCCGCGCATAAGCGGATGTACGGCTTCATCGCCGAGGGCGAGGCGATCCAGATCGTGACGTTCCGGGTCGAGGCGACCGGACTGGTCGCCAAGGCCTCGTTCAAGCCCCGGCCCGATGCCGGCCCTGATGCGTCCGGCGCCATCATCGGCAGGCGCGAGGTCTGGCTGCCCGAGGCCAACGGCATGGTGTCCTGCCCGATCTACGACCGGTCGAAGCTGGACGCCGGCAACAGGATCGTGGGTCCGGCGATCGTCGAGCAGATGGATGCTACCACCGTCATCCTGCCGGGCATGGTGGCCCATGTCGAACCCTACCTCAACCTTGTCCTGGAATCGCTATGAGCATGCCCGTCCCCAGTGCCGAGGCCGCCGCTTCGGCCACGCTTTCGGTTGACCCGATCACCGTCGAAGTCATCGGCAGCGCCTTTTCCTCGATCGCGGAGGAGATGGGCGAAGCGCTGGTCCGCGCCAGCTATTCCACCAACATCAAGGAGCGGCGCGACTGCTCGACGGCGCTGTTCGACATCCGGGGCAACACGCTCTGCCAGGCCGAGCACATCCCGATGCATCTCGGCAGCTTCATCGGCATCATCCCGCACATCATGCGGCGCAACCCGCTGTCGGAGATCAAGCCCGGCGACATCTTCATCGGCAACGACGCCTTCGAGGGCGGCGGAACGCACCTGCCCGACATCGTGCTGGCCGAGCCGATCTTCTTCGAGGACGAGATCACCGGCTGGGCGGTCAACACCGCCCACCACGCCGATTTCGCCGACCGGGGCCATGCCCACATCTATCAGGAAGGCCTTCGCATCCCGCCGATCCGGCTGTACCGGCAAGGCGAGTTGCAGGCCGACGTCCAGGAATTGATCCTGCTCAACTGCCAGGTCCCGCGCGAGCGGCTGTCCGACCTCCGCGCCCAGGTGGCGGCCAACCGGCTGGGCGTCCAGCGGATGACCGACCTGTGCGCCAAATACGGGCGCGACACCGTGCTGGCGGCCGGCGAGGCGCTTCAGGACTATGCCGAGCGCAAGATGCGGGCCGGCATCGCCGCGATTCCCGACGGCGTCTACCGCTTCACCGACATGTTCGACAACCCGGAGATCGACGACGAGCTTGAGTTCTCGGTCGAGATCACGGTCGCCGGCGACACCATGAAGCTGCATTTCGACAGCCCGCCGCAGGTCCGCGCCGGCCTCAACATGGTCTACACGGCGCTGCTCTCGACCGTCTACTACGCCGTCAAGACGGTGGTCGATCCGACCATCCTGCCCAACGCCGGTCTGGCCCGGCCGCTGGAGGTCACGGCCAAGGAAGGCACCATCCTGAACTGCTCGCACCCCGCCGCAGTCAACGGCAGGATCGCCGCCTGCCAGCGGGTCGTGGATCTGATCCACGGTGCCCTGGCGCAGGCGGTGCCGGAGCGGCTGACGGCGGCCGGCAACGGCGCCTGCGCTTCCGCCAGCTTCATCGGGATCGATCCCAGGACCGGCGGCACCTGGGTCTATCTGGAGACCATCGGCGGCGGCTTCGGCGCGCGGGCGACCAAGGACGGCCTGGACGGC
>DASQKT010000022.1:0-4407 GCA_035630415.1 Skermanella sp. | reverse complement strand
CCTCATCGCTGCCCTGGTCGCATGACCCGCCGATCACCACCCCGAAACCCGATAAGAGCCAAAGATTTTTCCTTAAAGCCGTCATACCCGGACTTGATCCGGGTATCTCCTCGCGAGAACTGCGAAGCTCTCATAAACGTTCAAGGGGAAGTCCTCCCGTCAGTCTTCGCCAGGAGATACCCGGATCAAGTCCGGGTATGACGGAAGTGGTGGATGATAATTCCAAAATATCGCTGTAAAACACCTTAAACTAGTGCCTATGACCCATCACCCGATTGGCGTGACCGTCCGGGGAATCAGCAGATGATACCGGCCGGGGCTCTTCATCTTGCCGGCGCGCAACTCGGCATCAGCCCCATGGCCCCAGAAGACATCGCCACGCACGGGACCGCGGATGGCGCCGCCGGTGTCCTGCGCCACCATCAGCCGCCGGAGACGAGCCGTACCATCGAGTGGGTCCTGAGCGTCGAGCCAGACCGGCAGGCCATAGGGGACGAACGACCGATCGACCGCCAGACTGCGCCCCGGCGTCAATGCAACACCCTGGGCGCCCAGCGGCCCTTCGCCGTTGAGCGGACGGAAGAAGACGAAGGACGGGTTCTTGTTCATCAGCCCGGCAGCCTCGCCGGGATTGGCGTGCAGCCATTCCCGGATCGACTGCATCGAGACATTCTCCTTCGTCAGGGCGCCGCGCGCGATCAGCTCGCGGCCGACCGCGACATAGGGGTGGCCGTTCTGCCCGGCATAGCCGACCCGCATCTCGCTGCCGTCTTCCATGACGACGCGTCCGGAACCCTGGATGTGCAGGAAGAAGGCGTCCACCGGGTCATCGACCCAGACCATCTCCAGGTCGCGGCCCTTGAGGGCGCCGGCTTCGATCTTGGCGCGGTCCTCGTAAGGCCGCAGGCGCCCGTCGATGACCCGGCCGGCGATCCGCTCGCCCTTCATGGCGTCGCGGAACTCGCCCAGATCGACCATGACCAGATCGTCCGGCTTGCGGTAGAGCGGCACGGAGTATCGTCCGGCGGGATGGGAAGAGCCGCGCAGTTCCGCTTCATAGTAACCGGTGAACAGGCCTTCCGGCTTGTCGTTATCGGCAGCGGAGTAGGGGAGGAACCACGTCTCGAAGAAGGTGCGGGCAATGGAATCGTCGCCGCGCGGGACCTGGGGCAGGGCGGCGCAGGGCGCCACCCAATCGGCGACGGTCCCGGCGACGCCAAGGGCACGGTCCTTGGGCTGGACGACCAGCTTGGCGCAGGAGCGGGCGAAGGCGTCCAGGGCTTCTGCCTGGGAGTCGGCCCGCCATCCTTCCAGGTCTTCGAACCGCGCCGGCTTGATCGTCAGCTTCGGCGGAACCGGTTCCTTGGGGGCTTCGGGCGCGCAGGCGGTCAGAAATGCGATCAGCACCGCCGCAAGGGCGGTGCCGACCCACCGGGACGATCCAGTCGGCATTGGGCGATCAGCTTCAGTCGGGACAGGTTCTGCGGCGTCGGTTTCCGCAAGCGCGGACCGCAGCCGGTTGGATGGGTCCGATCGGATTGAGCCGAATCAGCTCGGAACGCGGGTTTCGATCAGCGTCCAGTTCGGGTTGCGCGACCGGGTGTTGCGCGCAAAGGTCCAGATATCGACGACTTCCAGCGGTTGTTCCGGATCGCCTTCGATGACGGTGCCGTCCTTGTCGCGGGTCACGTTGATCTGCTCGCTGATGAAGGTGACGGTCACGAAAGCCGTCCTCCCGTCCATCCGCGCCTCGGTCACGTCGGCGTCGCGAATCGCAGTCACCGTCGTTTCCAGTGTTTCGCCCGAGCTTTGCCGGTTGCGGATGGCGGCGGCGAAGTTGTCGTAGACGTCGTCGCTCAGCAGCGGCCGCAGGGTCGGCGTATCGCCCTGGGCAAAGGCCGTGACGATCATTCCGAACGCAGCCTTGGCGCCCTGAACGAAGCCCTTCTCGTCGAAAGTCGGGTCGTTGGCCTGGATCTGCGCGATACCCGCCGCCAGCGAGTAGGGCTCGTCCGGGGCAGGCGGCGGTACGTCCACCGGTACGCGCCCCCTGTCGGGCAACGTCACGACATTGTCTCCAGCTTCCTGGCCGGGCCGGGAAGTATACGGGTTGGGTCGCTGGCGCTCCTCACCGTGACGCCGCCCCAATACGCCGCGCAGCCGATACACGAGAAAGGCCGCGATCATGGCGAAAATCAGGATATCGATGAAATAAAACCCCTCGCCCATTGAATCTTGTCCTGGTCGGTTCGCCCTGGAACGTCAGCCGGGCGCATATTAACTGTACCGCATCGAGAGCGTATGTGTACTGTGTCGGTCGAATTCCGTACCGGTTTCGACAAACTTCGCCTTTTGTAGATAGGCTGTTACCGGGAAAAGAGCAAGGACACGCATGTACATCCTCATCGCACTCATCCTCCTGCCATTGATCGAAATCGCCGTCTTCATCCAGGTCGGTGGCCTCATCGGAGTATGGCCGACCCTTGCGCTTATCCTGCTGACCACCTTCGCCGGGGCGGCATTGTTACGTTCCCAGGGCTTCGCCACGGCGCAACGCGCCCGTGAAGCCCTGATGCGGAACGAGTTGCCGGTCGCCGAGGTGTTCGACGGCTTCTGTCTCGTTGCCGCCGGCGTCCTGCTTCTGACGCCGGGATTCGTTAC
The DNA here is from genome assembly GCA_035630415.1 of Skermanella sp. Lineage (GTDB taxonomy): Bacteria > Pseudomonadota > Alphaproteobacteria > Azospirillales > Azospirillaceae > Skermanella. The sequence continues at coordinate 1,746 of DASQKT010000022.1, read as the reverse complement.
GGATACGTTCGGGGCGCTGCTTTTCATCCCAGCCTTCCGGAATTTTCTGCGCAGGCGCCTCGTTACCCATTTCCAGCGCCGCGGCCAGATGCGGGTCTTCGTCGATGGAATGGAGGTAGATCCGACCAAGCCCTTTTCCAACCCGTCCCGCCCCAGCCAGCCCGGCGTCATCGACGGCGAGTTCCGCGAGATCAAGTCCTCGACCGGTGACGAGCCGCCGGGAGCGGCGCCCGGATCGCCATCAGGAGCGCAAACGGACGAACCGCGCGACCTGCCGCCACCCGACAGCCGCTGGCGTCCTCCCCACAGCAGCCGGTAACCCCGACACCATGTTCCTGATCCGACACGGCCAGTCCGAATTCAACGTCGCCTTCGCCCAGACCCGCACCGATCCCGGTATCGTCGATCCCGGATTGACCGACCTGGGCCGCACCCAGGCCATCGCCGCGGCATCCCTGCTTTCAGAGCGCGGGCTGGTCCGGCTGATCGCCAGCCCCTATACGCGGGCGCTCCAGACCGCCTCGATCATCGCCGAAGTCCTGGAACTGCCGATCGAAGTCCAGCCGGTATTGGGCGAGCACGCATTCTTTACCTGCGACATAGGGTCGCCCCGGTCCGAATTGCAGAAGCGCTGGCCGCATCTGGCACTCGACCACGTCCCGGAGATCTGGTGGCCCGACACAGAGATCGACGAGGATGGCGTGACCCTGCGCGCGGCCGAGTTCCGCGCCATCGCCAGGGGCTTCGAAGACCATTCCCGCATCGCTGCCGTCAGCCACTGGGGCTTCATCCGGGCGATGACCGGCCACGAGGTCGCCAACTGCGCGGTGGTCGAATTCGACCCCGAAAGCGGCTCCGCCGTCTGCCTGACCGAAGCTCAAACCGCCTGACGCGAAATTGGCTCATCCGACGGCGGGCATGCCGTTGTGGTGCGCCGCTCTTCCGTGCTAGCCACAACGCCAATCCGCGCGCATCCCCCTGATGAAACCCGCGCGCGCATGAGGAGATCACCATGTCCGACCAGAACGGCGCCGGCCAGACCCGCCCCACCGCCCTGCCGATCGTTATCAACGCCCAGTACGTCAAGGACTTCTCGTTCGAGAACCCCAACGCGCCGCAGACCCTGCTGCCCGGCCAGCCAGCCCCGCAGGTCTCGGTCGGCGTCGATGTCCGCAGCCAGCAGGTCGGCGAGACGCTGTACGAAGTGGTGCTGGAGATGCGCTGCGAGGCCAAGATCGCCGAGAACACCGCTTTCCTGGTGGAGCTGTCCTATGCCGGCCTGTTCACCGTCACCGGCCTTGCCGAAGAGCACATCAAGCCGGTCCTGCTGATCGAGGCCCCGCGCCTGCTGTTCCCCTTCGCCCGCGCCATCGTGGCCGACGCGACCCGCGACGGCGGCTACCCGCCGCTGATGATCAACCCGATCGACTTCACCGACCTGTACCGCCGTCAGGCCGCCGGCCAGCAGCCGACCAACGCGACGGCATAATTCAAAAAGCCGGTTCGAAATAAAAAAACTCCCTCCCCTGGGATCGCCGGGGGAGGGAGTTTTTTTGATGCCCGAATTTACCGGTCCATCTTTTACTGGTTAGTCGCTTACTGATTCATCGAGTCGAAGAACTCGGAATTGCTCTTCGTGTGCTTCAGCTTGTCGAGCAGGAAGTCCACCGAGTCGGTGACGCCCATCGGCATCAGGATGCGGCGCAGGACCCACATCTTGGAAATCGTGGCCTTGTCGACCAGCAG
>DASQKT010000021.1:0-12145 GCA_035630415.1 Skermanella sp. | reverse complement strand
ATCGAGGCGGCATGGCCGACGATGGTGATCAGGTCGCGGTGCCCACGCGCCTTGATGCGGAGGACGCAGAAGCCGCTCTCCGCACTGTGGAAGGTCACCCGCTCGACCAGACCGGCCAGCACTTCCCGGTCGGGAGCGGCGGGCGAATCATGCTTGGTCCCTGGTCCCACCCTCGGCTGAACCGCTGCTATTGCCAATGCTTTCGACCCATCCTAACCGGAAAGCGCTTCCGCGTGTTGCCGCGATTTCGCGCGGCGGCGCAGGGCCGGCTTCGTCTCCGGCAGTGCCATGGTTTCTCGCCTGGGCGCTTCGGGCTCGGGCGGAGATGCCGCCGGCTGCGCGATACCGGCATACCGTTCCATGATCTCGCGCACCGCCTTCTCGTGCCGCCGCTCAAGATCGTTGCGGGAAAGCGCCAGAAGGTGGCGGGCCTTCTTCTGCTGGATCAGCATGCGGGCTTCCGCCACGGCCGAATCATCGTCGAAGACGAGCCAAAGCTTGAGCCGGCCACGGGTAAGGTTGAGAGCGTGTTCGACACGCGCCGCCACAGTGTCGGAAGGGCGGTTTTTCGTCGCTGCCATCATCTGTTCCAAAATTTTCCGAAAAGGACGACCACGGGAGGTCTTCGAATCGATTATACGTTCATGATTTGTTCCACCCAAGAACAATACCAAGTCTTGAAAGATGTGCCAGAAACACCACATATAATCTGTCCCCGAAAGCTGCCTTAACCGATCCGAACGTTCCCCTGTCCGCTTACCGGACATGTGGAGCGCGTCGTCCTGCGGCATGTCTGTTCCGGGGCTTCAGCCCTCGTTACGGAGAGACGATCATGCGGTATCTTCCAACCATCCAGCTCACGTCACAGGTATCCATGCTGCTGTCGGAGGGAGCCTTGCGCCTTCAGCCGGGCCAGTGGGTCACGGGCGAAAAAGGCATCGGACGATATCTGCGGACCGATCACAGGACCGGCACGACCTATGTAAGCTGGGTCCGGCCCGGCGACGACTGGGCAACCCAGTCCCAGCGCTTTCATCGCGCCTGCATGAAGGGCTATGTCGGCAAATACGCCTCGCGCTACGAAGGGCTGAAGCCGGCACGCCTTGGCGGCCGGAGACTTGCCAGCCGGAAACTTGACGACCGACGGCTTGGCGGCCGTTCGCCCCTGCCCTCCTCCAAGATGGAAGAGGGCGGAGGTCATTCGGCGGCCACCTCGTAACGTTCCTCATGCTGCGGGATCACCCCCAGGGTCATGCCGACTTCCTCGTTGGTCATGGCCTTCGGGTATGACGCAACGTAGCGGTCGAGGGCGGCGATGCATTCGGCGACGGAACCGGCCCCGACGGCCTTGCAGTCCTCGAACGCATAAGGCGTCGGGCGGAACCAGTGGGTCACATAGCAGCCGCCATGTCCCTTGCAGCCATGTCCCTTGCCGGCGCTCAGCGCCGCCGACTGGTCGATGGTGAAGGCGAAGCGGCCGTCGAAGCCGATCTTGGCATGGGCTTCACGCAGGCGCTTCTGGAGCTGTTCCAGCGTCATGTCGGATGTCTTTCTCATCATGCGGCCTCATCCATGCTGCCGTCGATGCGGTGCCGCGCCCATTCGGCATCGGCCCAAAGCGCTTGGGCAACGGCGCTGATGTGGCGGGCGAGCGCCGGTTTGGTATCGGGCCGGACAAGCCGGTCGAGATGGCAGGCGAGGCCCTTCGCTTCGGCGTGAACCCAGCGGGCGAACCGCCGGTCACGTTCGGCGGCGGACCGATACCACCGGGGCATCTGATCGAAGGAGCTTTCCAGTTCGTCCTCCCAGGCGGTGCGCGTCAGCAGACCACTGGGGGAGCGGAAGATTTCGCCGGCTTCGGCGTTGTGTATCATGGTCATGCGAGGGGTCCTCCGGTGAGGCTTCCTCCGGGCGCGGAGCTGCGTTCACGCAGTAGTATTAAGATGGTGACTCCGCAAAAAAATGCGATATCGCACCCATCAAAACGGCAGTTCATCGAAGGCGAATCTCTTGTCGAACACCGGCTGGTTGGTCTCGACCGCGTCCACGGTTTCCTCATGCGGACGTGCGCCCGAGAGAACCTGGAAGCGGCTGGTGAAACGGTCCAGCACGACCTCGGTCGAGTGGTTGTCCTTGCCGTCCCTGCCGCTCCAGCGGCGGGTCCGGATCTGGCCTTCCAGCGCCACCAGGGTACCCTTGCGGGCACGGCGCTCGATCACGTCGACCAGTCGCTCGTCCCAGACGACGACGCGGTGCCACTCGGCGCGCTCCTCGCCCTTGGCGACTTCGCTGGTCGCAAGGCTGAAGCTCGCCATGCGGTTGCCGCCGGCAGTGACGCTGATTTCCGGATCGCGGCCAAGCCGGCCGACGGCGATGAAGCGCTGATACATCGGGAATTCTCCTGACCGGCGGAAGTCGGCGTCATGCCGCCTGCTGGTCGTTCTCGTGTCGTTTCAGGATCTCGTTCTTCTTCTGCGAGAATGCGGAAATCATGCGGTTCTGCGCCGCCTTGTCGACCGAGCCGATCTCCCGGATGCGGGCGTTAATTCCACTGCGCCACAGGTCGTCCAGCGCGTCCAGATCGGCCACGGCATCCAGCTTTTCCTTCAGATCGGCTTCGAACTTCTCGACCGCCGGGGGCTGAAGGTCCGGGTTGGTCTTGACCGTGTAGAAGACTTCCGACTCCTCGCGGTACTTGCTGTCGTCGAACTGGCCCAGGTAGATGTCGGCAGCCAGACCGACCTGGAGCATGCATTTGCCGATGGCGTCGGTCATCGACATCTTGAAGCACTCGTCGTCGGGACGCTCGGTACCGTCGCGGTTGCGGCGGACCATCTCCGTGCCGCCCCATTGCGGTCCGGTGAAGTGCTTCTCGCCGGTCTGCGGATCGACGTACCAGACGCGGCAGCAGATGAAGACCATGCGCTCGGCGATCGTCCATTCGAGTTGCTCGTAGCCCCAGCCCTTGCCAACCGGGCCGAACACCTCAGTCATCATCTGGAGACGCCAAGCCGGATCGATCTGGGTGCCCCGGAACCCGCCGGCCCGCTGGAACGGCTTCGTCGCCTTGGGATCGGTCCGCTTCAGCGCGTTCCAGAATTCCAGGTTGTCGCGCATGGGCACTTGGCCGCTGGTGGCCGGGGTGGTGGTTTCGGTTTCCGGCCCTTCGGCCGGCTTTGCTAAGCGTGGCATGCTGCGGTTCTCCAAGGGTCGAACTTTCGAAATCTCAGTCGTTCAGAAGGTCGTAGGTCAGTTCGGCGGCCGCCAGTTCCGATGCTTGTTCCGGCACCCAGGTTTCCGACCGGTTCCGGTACTTGCGCGGCAGATCGCCGACGCGGAGCGACAGCTTGCCGTCACGGGACCGGCTGAGGACGATGCCGCGCGCAGACGGATCGGACGGCGGCACGAAGGCGATCCTGGCCCCTTCCGGCATCATCGCCTTCAACTCGGCTTCGGCGGCGCGATAGGTCTGGACGCGGTCGTGGTTGTCGCTCAGCACGGCGCCGACCGTGACGAAGCGGTTATGCATGGACATGTCGAGGACGCTCATGTCCTCGATATCGGGCGCTTCCACCGGCAGCGGATCGCCCGGTTCGATGTCGTTCTCCACGTGCCACCAGAATGCCTGGATCGTTTCCAGCAACAGGCCGGCGTCCGAGTCGTTTCGCTCCACCGTCAGGCAGGAGTACCCTGACGGGCGAAGGACGGAGAGGATGCTGCACGGAAACCCCGAAACCATCATCTGATGCTGGAGCTGCCAGTAATACTTTGTCGCCAGATCCTCGTCGGTCCTGAAGCCAGAATGGAACTTGGCTTCCAGGATCGTGTCGGGCGGTTCCATCGGGTCGCGCGGCGGCGTTCCCCAGGTCATGAAGTCCAGGTTCGCCACGATGTGATCGAACCTCGGATGCACGTAGGTACGATGATCGGCTGGATAGGCGCCTATTCCTGTACGAAAAGTATAAAAACGCGGGTGGAGATGTTCCGTCGCGATACCGATCTGCACGGCTGGAACGAAGTCCAGCCGGGGCTGTTCCGCCTGGCCGGTCTTCTCCCGCCATAGGCTGGTCCAGTCTCCGTCCATGATACGGACGGCATCGCTGGACCCAATGCGCCCGGCCCGGAATTCTCTCTGGTCTTCGGACAATGCCATCTGTCGATCCCTGAGCCGCTGCACCTTCGCATCAGCATCATCCCTATATGGGCATAGTTTCCCCAATGTTAACTGCGAATTCGCACTTAACCAAGAACAAAATGTGAACGACGATGAGAATCCGACTCGGAGCCGCCTCCGAGTCGGAGCGGCTGCGAAAACCAGGCTTCAGGACCTTGGTTGGGCGTCAGACTGTGGCGTCGGCCCGAAGTGGGCGAACGACGAGAATGGCGACGCCGACCATCTCGGCACCCTCGGCGACCATGGGGCAGCAGTCCGGGTCGGTGCTGATGGGTACCAGTTGGGGATGGTAGTAGCGATAGGCGCAGATCGACGCTCCATCGACCGTGATGACCATGTCGCCCTTGCGGGGCGGCACCTGATCGACCGGCTCGATCACGATCTGATCACGCGGCAGCAGACCGCCGGCATTCATATGGAGCGAATTGATCTGGAGAGCGAAGGCGCGGGGCGAGGTCGCCCGGTCCAGCAGAACGCTGGGTCCGCCTCCGTGCAAGGCGGCGCTGACGTAGTCCTGGGCGGCGGTGCGCGACAAGGCCATGACCTTCAGGATCTGGTCATGGCTGAGCACCGGTACGCGGCAGGCGGGCGACAGGGGCGTATTGGTCGACAGGAAGCGCGGTTCCGACCCGGCGGCGAAGGCCAGCTTCCCGATCGTCTCCGCGCTGGGCATGCTCGCGTTCTCGGGGTCCTTCAGGAACCGCGTAAGGTTGGTCGCGGTGATCTCGGCGCGTTTAGCCCATGCGGACGCCGTCCACTGGCGCTCGTCCATGACGGACTTCAGCCAGCGGAAGAGCGATAACCTGATCTGTTGCATCGGCCGAACCCCGTAGTGCGAAAACCGGCGGCACCATGATGGCGTCCATGCAAGTTCGCAAGGATAGGCCGACGATTTGCAAGAAAACAGTGAATATTCCTGCAAAATCGCAGCAGACACCCCTGCTTATAGGACACATTGCCAAGATAACAGGATTTACATCGCGTTTGTTGCCAATAATTCCTCTACCCCATCGGCATGACTGCTGCGAATCAGGAAGCCGATGCCGTATAGCCCAGCCGCAGGCCGCCCCAGTGGCGCCCCAGCACGGTGATCGGCGCCGAAACATCCTTCATCAGGCAGTACTGCCCGCCGCCCATGTCGCGGCGGTAGGTCTGCAACAGGAACGGCCGGGTATTGCGTCCGGCGGATAGACCGACGCGATCGTCGAAGATGCGCCGGTTGCGGCCGTTGGCCGTGTTCCAGGCGACGTCTGCCCCATGCGGCTTAGAGAATTTGCGGTTATGGGTCGGCAGATAGCCGTTGCGGTCCACCGTGACGCAGAACACCATCCGGGCATCGGCTTCCAGCAGCGCCTCCTGGATTTCCGGGAGGGCGGCGTCGGTGAAATCGGTGAAACGCGACCGCAGTTGCTGCGGGTTGGTTCCGGGGATTGGCTGGTAAGCTTCATCGAACAGGGCACTCTCGCTCAGCTTTCCGGCCCGAATGGCATCCTCGAAAAGAGCGGCAATCCGGCTCGCGCCGTTCTGTGCGTGGCGGATGAAGGGGGTATCGACCGTCTCGACATCCAGTTCGGCAATGATTCCGATCAGCCTTTCGCTGACGCCGAGCAGCTTGTTGACCCGGTCGCGTGCCGAGTTCAGATCGCCGCTGGAAAGCAGGACGTCGCCGGTCACATCGGCGATGCGTGCCTCGAAGGACCGCGAAGTCTCGCCGATCACCATGGCGGCCTCGTCGATCCGGCCGGTCTCCCGATCGACCTCGACCATGGCGGTTCCGACCATGTCGATCATGGCGCCGATCGCCTGGGTGCCGACGCCGACGGCCTTGGCCTTGATCATGCTCTCGCCGCTTTCGGCCAGGAGCAGGCGGGCCTGTTCGTTGAGGAAGCGCAGGGTCGTATCGATCTCGGCGGTAGCCTCCCCCGTCTTGTTGGCCAGCGCCTTGACCTCTCCGGCAACCACGGCGAAGCCGCGTCCGGCCTCTCCGGCACGGGCCGCCTCGATCGTCGCGTTCAGCGCCAGAAGGTTGGTCTGCTTGGCGATCGCGTTGATTTCCTGGGCGACCTTGCCGATCCGGGTCAACGCCTCGCGAAGGCCGGCAAGCTGGCTTTCCATGCCGGTCACGCCTTCGACCAGGGCACCGATATCCGTCAGTGAGGTCTTGAGGCGGCCCCGCGACTGCTCCACTTCGGTGAGCGCCCCGTGGGCGACCGAACGGGCGGTCTTGGCCGCCGTGACGATGTGGCTGCTGCTGCTGGTCACACCATGCGCCGCATCGCTCAGGCCGGCGAAGATCTCCGTCTTCTTCGCCATGCGCGAGCTGACATCCTCGACGCTGCCGGCCACGTCGGCGATTTCGATCCCCAGCGTTCCCGCTTCCTGCGCTACCGCGCCGATCAGGAACGACTTACCGCTCAGCATGGTGTCCATCGGCTGGCAGATCCATTTTTTAGTTGTTCCGGAGGTTTGCTTGGCTCCGTTTCAAAATGTTCACATTTGTTTATTAAACGAAGCTTAATTAGCGAATGACCCAATGGGATAAGATATCGCCTGATCGATCAGACAAAATCATACATTGCATCGATTGTTTTTTTACTTCCTACTATACAACCGCGAAACACGGTTGAGCAAAGCAGTCGAAGATCGAAAATCCTGTGATTGCAGGCATCTGGAACAAGTCGGCGCCTTGCCGCTCGAAGCTGGCATCTCCGGAATTTCGCGACCGGGATGAACCTGCGGCGTAATCGTCGAACAGGCTGCCGAAGCCTTGAGCGCTGTCGGAGCCGCCCGGCAGTGCTGTCCAGTCCCGACTTGCCGAATAGACGTCCCAGTCAAGGGTCGAGGCGGCCGTGACCGGCGCCTCCTCCATGCCGTCGAAAGCACCGTTTGGCGCGGCATCGGCAAAGTCAGTCGACGCTCCGGCGTCTTCCGCATCCGCCGAGTCGGTCTTCTCCTCGCCGCCCTCGTTCTCTTCCTCCAACCCCGGAAGCTTGACCTTCAGGCTTCCGGGGTCGATGCCGAGGGTACGCATGCCTTCGCCAACCCGGCCGGCAAGTTCGGCGCCACGGCCGCATACTGCCGCGAAGAGGGTCGGCAGCGAGCCTGCCGACCCAAGGACCGACTCGAAGCCATGGGTCAGATCGGCCAGTGCCCGCCAAGCCCCGGCTTCGCCATCGGGTCCCAGGGTTGCGGCGCTGCTGCCGAACGCGTTCAGTGTGACCCGGTTGATGGCGGCGCTGCCGGTCAGACGGTCGGCGCTCGCATCATATGCCAGATCACGGAACAGGCCAGCCACCGGCCCCTGCCCCGCCAGCTTCAGCATGGCCGCGTCGCGGACCTCGCCGAACATCTCGGAGATCGCCTCCGGCGGTAGGACTTCACCGATCCCGACGCCGGAAGAGGTGCCGAAATAGCTGTCGAGGAACCGAGCCCGCATTTCGCCGGCATCGCCGGCTGCGCCATCCAGGCCGGCCCAGCCGTACAGGATGCCAGTCACTTCGCGCTCCACCACGGCGAGGAAGCCCGCGTCGGTTCCCCCTTGGCCCGATGCCACGAAGTCGGCAACCTGTTGCCGCAGGGCGTCGTTGGTCTCGATCGCGTCGCTCAGATCGGGCAGCAGGCCGTGGCCGCGCAAATTCGGGAATTCGGTCCCACCATCAAGCCCGGCCGTCCAGTCGGCGGCGTCACCGGATGAAACCCCTGCCTCGAAGCCATGACCTTCCCGCACCGCGCCTGCGTTTTGCAGCAGTTCCGTCCAGCCGTCGGCGTTGTCCTGATCGAACAATCCATTCGCGCTGAAATCTCCGGTCGCCACCCCGATCGCCATGGCGGCACGTGTCGCCAGGGTACGCACGTCCAGACCGACGACCGCCGATGCGGCGGCGCTGTAGTCGGCGCTCCAGTTACGGACACCTTCCCCGCCTTTCCGCTCTGCACTTTCCTCCAGTTCAAGGCCACCGCCGCCACCGCCGGCACCGCCGCCGGCCTCGGTGAACATCGCTTCCAGCGTTTTGCCGTCGAACTCCGAAACCGGGCGGAACCCGTCCTCAGGCATCGACAGGCCAACCGCTTGCTCCGGGTGCGCATCGCATTCTTCCCGCAGTCCTTCGGACGGTGCAGCTTGGACCGGCCGGCGGCCGGTGAAGAAATCGCGAAACTGACTCCGCGCATTTGCAGAGAAAACACCCATCGAGAACTCCGGAACTTCCGCCGGCCGGCAAATCGCCGTGACCGCCATGACCTGTTCGAAGCGCTCTCTTAACTGCGGATTTCATGAAATGGAACGCCAGTGATACAAGTGTATTATTGCGTTTATCGTCAGCAAGCCCAACAAAAGGCTCACCATTGCATGCAATTACATTCGGCGGCATGTGCCGAAGGAAGAAACACTAGTTCTTTCGGATAGGTCCGTATTAATGAAACGGATATAAGAGTAACCGTAATGAGAGCTTTTATAGCGACAGCATGCCGCAGTCCTGATTAGATCAGTTACTGCTTTTCAACTACCTGCCATCCGTCGCCAGCACGGCTCAATTTGAGCCTTGCTTTGGCACCGCGTTGATTGAGCATCCGGGTGCCCCGGTGCTCTATCATGACGTCGAACTGGATCGAGGCGACGTAGATCCCCTTGCTGTCGGTGACGGCGCCCAGCTTCTTCAGATTGACGATCCGCACCGCGTCGGGAATCAGGTCGGCGTTCGGTCCCGCCGCCTGAGCGGCCTTGGCGAGCGACAATTCCTGGTTCGCGGAAACCTCGAGAAGGCTGGCGATCGCCTGTTCGGATGGCACCTCGTCCTGACAGGCGCCCAGCGTCAGGACAGTCAATAACAGCGCAGCCAGCTTCCGCATCACGACCAACCCCGAACGTCGCCCGCCTCTCATGAAGGTTCGATGATCGGGGTATCGGAGTTAAGATTTCACAACCCGCGCCGAATCCGCCCGGCCTCGGCGATTCTCGTATCGAGCCGCTCGTCGCTGAGGCCATAAGGCTCCTGATGTACGAGCACCTCGGCCTGGGGAAAGGCGGCCATGAGCTGCGATTCCACATTGTCGGTGATATCGTGGGCGGCGGCCAGCGTCAGGTGGCTGTCCAGTTCCAGATGCAGTTCGATGAAGACGGTGTTGCCGGCATTGCGGGTGCGGAGATCGTGCATGTCGCGGGTGGCGGGATGGGCCATGACGATCTCCCGGATGCGCTTGCGGTCGGCGGGCGGCAGTTCCCGGTCCATCAGCGTATCGAGCGACCCCCTGGCGATCCGGGTCGCTCCGAACACCAGGAATGCGGCGATGCCGAGCGCGAAGATCGGATCGACCAGCCCGATGCCGGTAACGCTGGTTATCAGGAGCGCCGCGATGACCGCGAGGTTCATGAACAGGTCGCCGCTGTAGTGCAGGCTGTCGGCGCCGATCGCCAGCGAGCCGGTCTGCCGGATGACCCGCCGCTGGAAGGTGACGAGACCGATGGTCAGCACGATGGACAGGATCATGACCGCGATGCCTGCGATCCCTTCCTGGATCGGCTGCGGGTTGATCAGCCGGTTGATCGCCTCATAGCTCAGGAAAACGGCCGAGCCGGTGACGAAAGCGGCTTGGGCGAGTGCGGCCAGCGGCTCCGCCTTGCCATGGCCGTAGCGGTGGGTCCGGTCGGGCGGCCGCAAGGCCACCCGCACCCCGAACAGCGTCACCAGCGATGCCAGCAGGTCCGATGAACTGTCGATCAGCGACGACAGGATGCTGACCGACTCGGTAAACAGGTAGGCGGTGAGTTTGGCGACGATCAGCGTCAGCGCTACGGCAACGCTGGCATAGGTGGCGCGACGGCGGAGCGTTCCGTCATGATCGGCCGGTTCGGCCCGGTCCCGGCTGGAATCGGCCATATTTCAATCCCCCCTTGCCCTGTCGGGGGCTATTAAGGGAACAGCCGTTCCGTTGTCCACCCTTTATCTATCCCCGTATTCACCCCCTCCCCTTCCCCTGACGCGGTCCCGCCGTCACGGTGAAAGACGACGCGGTCGTGAAGCCGAAACGGCCGGTCGTGCCAGAACTCGATCCGGCGGGGCAGGACCCGAAAGCCGGACCAGTGCGGCGGCCGGGGAATCGTGCCGATCGCGTGCTTCGCGGTGAACTCCGCCACCCGTTTCTCCAGTTCCCAGCGTCCTTCGAGCGGACGGGACTGGCGCGACGCCCAGGCGCCGATCTGACTGCCGCGCGGACGGCTATGATAATACTCGTCGGCCTCGGCGTCGCTCACGGTTTCGACCGGGCCTTCGACGCGGATCTGCCGTTTCAGGGATTTCCAGTGGAAGCACAGGGCAGCGTTGGGATTTTCGGCTAGCTGCACGCCCTTGCGGCTTTCGAGGTTCGTGTAGAAGACGAAGCCCCGGTCGTCGATTCCCTTCAGGAGGACCATGCGGACCGACGGCACCCCGGAGGCGTCGGCGGTCGCGAGCGCCATGGCGTTAGGGTCCTCGGGCTCCGATTTTTCCGCATCGGCCATCCATTGGCGGAACAGCCCGAAGGGATCGCTGGCATTAAACTCAATCATCTGTGATCCCGGTCATACGCTGGAGTGAAACGGAATATACATTATTAGAGACGATACGGTTTTCCACGTGTCGGCGGACAGACCGGTCGGCCGATTCTTGTGGCGGTATCCTCGACGGGGATACCGGTCCGATGTCTGAATTGGCAGCGCCTGGGTCAAGCCGTCGCACTCTGGCATGAAATAACGAGGCTTTGCAGCAAGATGCTCACGAAAATCGCTCCGGCGCTGGTCGCCTTGACGCTTATGGCCGGATGCACGACGGACGGCATTGGTCCCAAACAGGGATTCGGCACGCTGGGCGGCGCCGCGGCCGGTGGCCTGCTCGGTTCGCAGATCGGTGGCGGCACCGGCAAGCTCGTGGCAGTGGGCGCCGGCACGATCCTCGGCGCCCTGCTGGGCAGCGAGATCGGCTCCTCCCTCGACCGGGCCGATCAGGCTTACGCCGGGCGGGCGGTCGAGCAGGCTTATGCGGCCCCGATCGGACAGAAGATCGTCTGGAACAATCCCGAGAGCGGCAACTCCGGCGTGATCGTGCCAACCCGTGAGGGCCGTCAGCCGAACACAAACGCTTATTGCCGGGAATACCAGCAAACGGTTACTGTCGGGGGCAGAACCCAACAGGCTTTCGGCCAAGCTTGCCAGCAGCCCGACGGTTCCTGGAAGATCGTGCAGTAAGCTGCGGCGGTCAGCCAGGGAAAGTCTGGTCTGTCAAGACGCCCGCCACCGGTCCGGATGGCGGGTGTTCGCCGTTGTGCCGGATCTTTTTTGACAGGATACTTTATCTCGTGGCCGTCATGCGCGACCCTTATCAGGTTCTGGGATTAACCAGGTCGGCCTCAGCCGAAGAAATCAAACAGGCTTACCGCAAGCTCGCCAAGCAATATCACCCTGACCTCAATCCGGGTCGGCCCGATATCGAGCAGCGCTTCAAGGACGTTTCGGGCGCCTACAACCTGCTGTCGGATACCGAGAAGCGCGGCCGGTTCGACCGTGGGGAGATCGACGCCAACGGTAACGAACGCCCGCTTCACAGGGCGTATTCGGGCGGCGGACGCAGCGCCGGTGCGGGTGCCGGAGATTTCAGCGGCTTCGACGCGGAAGACTTGTTCTCCGATCTCTTCGGATCCGGGCGGCGTCGCGGCGGGGCCGGCGCCGGCGGTGGCTTCAAGCAGCGCGGCACCGACATCGCCTACTCGGTCACGGTCCCCTTTACCGAAGCGGCGCTCGGCACCAAGCGGCGCATCAACCTATCGACCGGCAAGAGCATCGACGTCGCGATCCCGCCAGGTACGGAAGATCAGCAGAAGCTGCGCCTGAAGGGCCAGGGGATAGCGGGAATGGGCGGGGGACCCGCCGGCGACGCGATCGTCGAGGTCCATGTCGAGCAGCACCCCTTCTTCGTCCGGAAGGAATCGGACATCCACCTG
>DASQKT010000020.1:0-4639 GCA_035630415.1 Skermanella sp. | reverse complement strand
GCAGCGGCTTGTTCGTCGTCGGCACACTGACCGCCGCGATGGCGCTGGCACGGGACGGCGAAAGCGGCTTGGCGCTCGGTGCCTGGGGAGCCGTGCAGGCGACCGCAGCCGGGACCGCCATCGCCATGGGCGGCGCCATCCGCGATGTCGTCTCCAGCCTCGGCATGCAAGGCGCGCTGGGACCGGCGCTGGCTGATCCCTCGGTCGGCTACGGTGCCGTCTATTACCTGGAAATTATCCTGCTTTTCGCCACGCTGGCCGCGATCGGACCCCTGGTCCGCCCCACGGCCGCAGTCACCAGTAAACCGCAGCCAACCGGGTTCGGCCTTGCCGAATTCCCCGGCTGACGCAACCAAAACGCGGAGGTCGCGATGGAAACCGGAGCCATCACAAGCTACATCGACGTGGCCCAGGTCGTTCTGTATGCCTTCTGGATCTTCTTCGCCGGCCTGATCTACTATTTGCATCAGGAAGACAAGCGCGAAGGCTATCCGCTGCTGTCGGACCGTTCCGACCGTGTGAAGGTGCAGGGCTTCCCGCCGATCCCATCGCCCAAGACCTTCACGCTCCGCGACGGCAGCAAGTATCAGGCGCCTCCCGGCAATCCCGACGACCGCGAGATCGCCGCTGTTCCGTCCGGCCTGTGGCCCGGTGCCCCGCTGGTCCCGACCGGCAATCCCATGATCGACGGCGTCGGTCCGGCGGCCTGGGCACAGCGCAGCGACGATCCGGAGCTGACGGCGGAAGACGAGCACCGGATCGTGCCGCTGCGCGTCGCTCACGACTTCTTCATCGCCCACCGCGATCCCAACCCGGTCGGGATGGAGGTGGTGGCGCTCGACGGCTACGTCGCCGGCGATGTCCGGGAAGTCTGGGTCGACCGCTCCGAACCCGCCGTCCGCTACCTCGAGGTCGAGACCGTCGGCGGCAAGACCGTGCTGCTGCCGATGCAGTTCGTCCGGATCGATAGCTGGAACCGCAAGGTCAAGGTGGTCTCGATCACCGCCGCCCAGTTCGCCGACGTGCCCGCGATCAAGAGCCCCGATCAGGTCACCCGGCTGGAAGAAGACAAGATCACCGCGTACTTCGCCAGCGGCCATCTCTACGCGACGCCTCAGCGGCAGGAGCCCCTGATATGACGACCTCCGACCAGATGACGGAGTACGAGACCGAACCGGTACGCGGACTCCCAGCCCCCTTGCCCACAGGCGAAACCCTGCTGTGGCAAGGCGGCCCTGCCTGGTGGCCACTGGCCCGCAGCGCCTTCCACTTCGATAAGATCGCGATCTATTTCGGCCTGATGATCGCCTGGCGCATCGCGACCTCGCTTGGCGATGGGGCGACATACCTGAACGCCGGCCTGTCGGCCCTGCCCCTGCTGGCTCTGGCCGTGTGTGCGCTGGCGATCCTGCTGGTGCTGGCCTGGGCGTCGGCGCGGGCGTCGGTCTATACGATAACCAGCAAGCGGGTCGTGCTGCGGATCGGCATCGCCTTCCCGATGGCCCTGAACATCCCGTACCGCCTGATCGGCAATGCGGCGCTGAAGGTCCGCAGCGACGGCAGCGGCGATATTCCGCTGGCGCTGACGCCCGGCAACCGGATCGCCTGGATGCTGCTGTGGCCCCATGTGCGGCCGTGGCGGATGCTGAAACCCGAACCGACCCTTCGCGCCATCCCCGATGCCGCCGAGGTCGCGGCGATCCTGGCTCCTGCCCTGACGGCGGCCAACGGCGCCAACGCCGTGACGACGCCCATCCGCCAGCCGGCGAAGCGCCGCGAGACTGCCGGAACCACCGGATTGACGGAGGTCCGGACATGACCGCCCACCACCTCCACCCCGCTATCAAGAAGCCCGTGTTCCCGAAGGGTGCCTTGATCGGAGCGGCGCTGTTGGTGGCCTTCACCGTGACGACAGCCGCCATCTCGAGGATCAGCGGTCTCGGCACCGTCCAAATGCCGGAGACATCGGCGGTCGAAACCCGCTCGCTTCGCTTCGAGGACATGCGGAACGGCTCGATCCAGGTGACCGACGCCCGCACCGGCAAGGTCGCCGCCTCGGTCGAACCGGGCACCAACGGCTTCATCCGGGGCACGCTGCGCGGTCTGGCACGGGAGCGGAAACGCCGGGGCATCGGGATCGAGCCGCCCTTCATGCTGACCCGCTGGGCCGACGGCCGCATTTCGCTGGAAGATCCCGAGACCGGCAGGGTGATCGAGCTGGATGCCTTCGGGCCGACCAACGGCGAAGCCTTCGCGCAACTCCTGACTGCTGGGAGGAATTGACCATGGCGCTCAACTGGAATGACGGCTGGAGTGGGGGCGGCACGGTGACCGTGCCCTGCACCGTCGATATCGAGATCACGCCCGACAGCGTCCACGCCTGGGTCGATCTCGAAGGGGTCGAAGTCGGTCCCGGTGACGAAGTCATCATCGAGGACGCGCCGACCGCCCTGCCCTTCGGCACCCAGCATTTCTTCCACCGGACGGCGATCGTCGTCCACGCCAGCCCCTTGGAACGCCTGCGCGCCCAATTGGCCGGATATCTCGAACTCACCGAACTGTACGAAGTCGGATTCTCCGCTGGGAGGCCATCATGACCGCTATCGAGAGCACCCCGGCCATATCGGCCGGCCGGCCCAGGATCTCCACCGAAAGCACGCAGATCGCCCAGGAAGACACGATCCTGAGCCCGCGCTTCTACACCACCGACTACGACGCGCTGGACAAGCTGGACATCAGCGCCGTCCGGGCCGAGTGGGACATCGTCATGGAGGAACTGCGCCGCGACGACAACAAGAAGCACTTCACCCGCACGGACGAATTCACCAACATGCTCGACGATCTGCCGGAAGGCCTCCGCAAGGAGTTCGTCGATTTCCTGATCAGTTCGCTGACGGCCGAGTTCTCCGGCTGCGTCCTCTACGCCGAGACCAAGAAGCGGGTGAAGAACCCGGATATCCGCGAGTTGTTCAGCTTCATGAGCCGTGACGAAGCGCGCCATGCCGGTTTCATCAACGACACGCTCAAGGACTTCGGCATCGGCGTCGATATGAGCTTCCTGACCAAGGTCAAGAAGTACACCTACTTCAAGCCCAAGTTCATCTTCTACGCGACATACCTGTCGGAAAAGATCGGCTACGCCCGTTACATCACGATCTTCCGCCAGTTGGAGCGCCACCCCGACCGCCGCTTCCATCCCATCTTCAAGTTCTTCGAGAAGTGGTGCAACGACGAGTTCCGCCATGGCGAGGCCTTCGCCCTGCTGATGCGCGCCAATCCGGGCCTGCTGAGCGGCGGCAACAAGCTGTGGATCCGGTTCTTCCTGCTGGCGGTCTACGCCACCATGTTCGTCCGCGACCACATGCGGCCGGAGTTCCATAAGGCGCTGGGCGTCGATCCGACCGACTACGACTACACGGTCTTCCGCATCACGTCGGATATCTCGCGTCAGGTCTTCCCGCTGATGCTCGACATCGACAACCCGAAGTTCCGTGCCGGCCTGAACCGGCTGAGGGAGATTTCCGACGGCCGCGCCGCCGCCCGCAAGCAGGGCGGAGTCATGGGCAAGCTGAAGGGTGCCGCCTTGGGTGTCGCGGGAGCCGCCACGTTCCTGCGTCTCTACATGCTGCCGGTGATCACCAACGAGCTGCCGAACCGGGTTCGGCTGTCGCCAGCCTGGTAGAAGCGGAGGATGCCGCCCGTGTCCGACCACATCATCCCGGTGCTCTACACCCTGTTCCTCTGGTGGTTCAGCACCGGGCTGATCGTCTGGCTGGACGGGCTGCCCCGGCGCACCTTCCGCTGGAGCCTGACGGGGGCTACCGTCCTGGCCGTCCTCGGCCTTTACGGTCTGGCGATCAGCGCGCAGGACACCAGCGTTTCGGGCGCCTTCACCGCCTTCACCTGCGGGTTGATCGTCTGGGGCTGGAACGAAATCAGCTTCCTGATGGCCTTCATCACCGGCCCAAGGCGTGAAGCGACCCCTGCGGGAAGCACCGGCTGGCTGCGGCTGCGCCACGCGGTCGAGGCCATCGCCTATCATGAACTTGCCATCGCGGCATCGGCTGCCCTGGTCGTGGCCCTGACCTGGAACGCACCCAACCAGATCGGCACCTGGACCTTCATGGTGCTCTGGGCGATGCGGATCAGCGCCAAGCTGAACGTCTTCCTGGGCGTGCCCAACCTGGGCAGCGAGTTCCTGCCCGACCACCTGAAATACCTGGAAAGCTTCTTCCGCAAGCGCCCGATGAACTGCTTGTTCCCGGTATCCGTGACGTTGTCCACGATAGCGGCGATCCTGCTGGTGCAGGCGGCGGGAGCCAGCGGCAACAGCGGGTTCGAGACGGCGGGCTTCACCTTCCTGGCGACCCTGGTGACCCTGGCCCTGCTGGAACACTGGCTGCTGGTGCTGCCCCTGCCGGCGGCCGCCCTGTGGAACTGGTACCTGAACCGCCGCGCCGACAGCGGCTTGACGACACTGCCGCTCAGGCAAGCGATTTCCACCCAACGGAGGCGATGATGGACTTCAATACTTTTTTCCGCGACCAGCTCGACAGCCTCCGCAACGAAGGACGCTACCGCATCTTCGCGGAACTGGAACGGCAGGCCGGCAACTTCCCGCGCGCCGGACACTATGTCG
>DASQKT010000019.1:0-4853 GCA_035630415.1 Skermanella sp. | reverse complement strand
CTCTGCCGAAGCGGTGGCGTTCGACGTGACCGATGTTGAGGTATCGGCAACGGCGCTGGAGACGCTGCTGGAAGCCGGCCCGATCCAGGTACTGGTCAACAACGCCGGCATCCACGACGACGCGGTCATGCCGGGCATGCGGCGCGAGCAGTGGACACGGGTAATCGACGTCTCGCTGAACGGCTTCTTCAACGTGACGCAGCCGCTGCTTATGCCGATGATCGGGACGCGCTGGGGGCGGATCGTCAATCTGTCTTCCGTGGCCGCCGTGGCCGGCAATCGGGGGCAGACCAATTACGCGGCGGCCAAGGCCGGCCTGCACGGTGCCACCAAGTCGCTGGCGCTGGAACTGGCCCCACGGGGAATCACCGTCAACGCGGTGGCTCCCGGCATCATCGCCTCCCCCATGGCGGCGGAGGCGTTCGACGCGGAAACGATCAAGCGGATGGTGCCGATGAAGCGGGCGGGCAAGCCGGAGGAAGTCGCCGAACTGGTCGGATTCTTGGCGTCTGATAACGCGGCTTATATCTCGGGACAGGTAATTTCGATCAACGGGGCGATGATCTGAGTCGGCTTCCCTTCATCCGCCGCCATGTCAGCAGCGGCAGGCGGGCGATGAAGCCGAGCATCAGGCGGGTGTGCATCCAGGTCAGGAGCGCGTTGTCGCGGTAGTAGTTGAAGTGGGAGACTCCGCCTTCTTCCGGACGGAAGTAGCGGACGGGGGCCGGGACGTTGATCGGGCGCAGGCCCTTCCAGCACAGCCGGACGGCGGCTTCCGGGTCGAAGTCGAAGCGGCGCATCCAGCGGTTGGCTTCCATGGCGGCGCGCAGGTCCGCGATGGGATAGACGCGGAAGCCGAACAGGCTGTCGCCGATGCCGCCCCACAGCGTTTCCAGGTTGGCCCACCAGTTGGAAATCTTACGTCCGCCGACCCGAAGGCGCGGCGCATCGGCGGCGAAGACCGGAACGCCCAGCACCAGCGCGTCGGGATTCTCCTGGGAGATGTGCTGGAAGCGCCGGATCAGGTCGGCCGGGTGCTGGCCGTCGGAATCCATCGTCAGGGCATGGCTGAAACCCTGTGCTTCGGCCTGCCGAAGTCCATGGAGGACGGCGGAGCCTTTCCCCTGGTTTTCCGGCAGGACCAGCACGCGCAGGCCGGGATCGTCCTCCGCCATGCGCGACAATTCTTCGGCAGTGCCGTCGGTGCTGCCATCGACCACGACCCAGACGGGGTCCCATTGGCTGCGCGCCGCCCGTACCGTCTCGAAGACCTTGGCGCCGGTGTTGTAGCTGGGGATCAGGACGATATGCGTCTTGGACGGCGTCATGAACGGAGTTCGGCCCGGTAGTGGTCTTCGACTTTGCGGACCATGGCTCGGACGTCGCCTTCGGGCTCGAACCGCTGTCCGAGCCGCACGGTATAGACCAGCGGAAACTCGGGCTTATGGAAGAAGTTCCAGCCCTTGCCGAGGAACCGGGAGTTAGGCTCGATCAGCACGGTCTGAACCGGCACGCCGGCATGACGGGCGATCAGGGCGAAGCCGCCCTTCAGCGGATTGATCGGCGGGGAAACCGTCCGGGTTCCTTCGGGGAAGATCAGGAGTTGGTGCCCGTCCCGCACCTCGCGGGCGGCCGATTTCACCAGCGCCGTCGCCGCGTCATTGCGGATATAGCCCGCCATCCGGGCGCCGCTGCCGAGGAACAGGTTGTCGTAGACATTGGCCTTGGCGATGCAGACAGTCCTGGGCAGGTGGGATAGCACGAACACCGCATCGAGCAAGGACGGATGGTTGGGGCAGACCACCAGCCCGCCCTCGCCCCGTAGCGCATCGAGCGCGCCGAGGTCGCATTTCAGGATGCCGCAGGCCTTCATGGCATTCAGGTAGGTGCGGAAACCGAGACGGATCATGAAGCGGCTGAGGGGACGCCCGTATCGGCGCGGCAGGACCGTGTCCAGCACGGTCGCCGGCAAGTTCCACGCCAGACACACGATGCCGAAAAACAGCAGCAGCCCATAGAACAGGACGTATTCCCAGACGATGCGGACCGGCCCGGCCGGACGGGCGGCTGTCCAGCCGGCCCGCTCAGCCGCGCCGTCCCGCATCGTCATGTGACCTCACCCGCTGCGACGCGGACGTTGCGGCGGCGCCGGAACCATGCGCGGATATTGGCTTTCAGGTCGAGCGCCGCGTTGATGTAGTAGATCGCCTTGAAGATCCGCAGCCTGGAGCGGATGGGAGACGGGCGGAAGACGTCGCCGGCCAGCAGCGACAGCAGCGCTTCCTCCACCCGGAAGACGTTGCGCGGCCCCATGAACAGGTTGCGCATCGCCGGCGTCGTCACGCGGTAGATGTACCAGGAGAAGGTGCCGATGCCGCGCCGGATCTCAGACTCGAACTGCTTCAGCGCGAGTTCCGCCTTTTCTGGCTGACGCAGGCAGGTATCGACCGCGTCAGCCCCCCGGAAGGCGCTGTTCATCGCGAGGTAGACGCCGGTCGAAAAGACGGGATCGATGAAGGCGAAGGCGTCGCCCAGCATCAGGTAATCGGGACCGGTCATGCGGTCGGCCTGATACGAGAAGTTGCCGGTGCCTGTCACCTGACCCGTCAGTTCGGCGTCCTTCAACCGCTCCGCCAGCGCTGGGCACAAGGCTATCGTGTCCTTGAAGAATGTCGTCTGGTCGGTCTTGCGCGACTTGATGTAGTAGGGCCAGCAGACCGCACCGACGCTGGTCGTGCCGTCCGCCAGCGGGATGAACCAGAACCAACCGTGATCGAACCAGAAGACGGTGATATTGCCCTCCGCCTTGCCGGGCAGCCGGTGCGCTCCCGTGAAGTGGCCGAACATCGCGGCGCTGTTGTGCTTGCGGTTGCGCTTCTTGATGCCGAAGCGCGACGCCAGCAGCGTATCGCGCCCGGAGGCATCGACCAGGAAGCGGGCGCGGACAGTGCGGGTCCCGCCGTCCTCGTCCCTGGCGGTCGCGATGGCGCCGCCGGCTTCGGGGAACTCGACGCCGGTGACCTTGCAGCCCTCAACGACGACAGCGCCCTTGGCAGCGGCGTTGCGGATCAGGATATGGTCGAATTCCGACCGGCGGACCTGGAAGGCGTAGGGCTTGGTCTTGTCCCAGGCCTTGGCGAAGTCGAAGGTGATCGCCTTGTTGTGGTAGGGGGAGACGAACTCGGCGCCGTATTTCAGCATGCCGACCCGTTCGACCTCCTCCAGCACGCCGAGCTGTTCCAGCAGCGGGAGATTGAGCGGCAATAGCGATTCGCCGATGTGGAAGCGGGGATGCCGTTCCTTTTCCAGCAGGATGACCTTGTGGCCCTTCTCCGCCAGCAGAGCCGATGCGGTCGATCCGGCGGGACCGCCGCCGACGACCAGAACGTCGCAATCGAATTCCTGGTTAGCCGTTACCATCAGTTTGACCGCTTTCCCGTTTGCCGCCGGCCCGCAAAGGCTTCAATGGATGCAGCTTTTACCAAAACTGCCGGAGAGGCGACCAGAAGCAAAATCCGGTCAATCCCGTTAGTTCTAGACAATATCCGAAAGTCATAATGGGTACTATTGCGCCCTTTGGTGCGCGGTATGCCCTAGCGAGGTAACAGACTTGGAACGGCCTGAATAATCTTGATCGGCGATTACTACCCACCCACAATGCGCACCGCATTAGGAGGCAGTCGAATAGTCCGGCGCATTCTGGCGGCGGATAGTGGAGTCACCGGTCTTGGACGCTGAAGAAAAGACCCTGGAAAGGGCGACGATCGAGCCGCATCCGGTAATGCCGGATTTTTATGGCGAAAAGAGCGCCAGGGCCGGCTTCGTCCGCTCGCTCTTCAACGATACCGCCCACCATTACGACCGCATCAACGGCCTGTTCTCCATCGGCTCCGGCAACTGGTACCGGAAGCACTCCCTGATGCGCGCAGGGTTGGTATCGGGTCATCGGGTGTTGGACGTCGCGATCGGCACGGGTCTGGTGGCGCGGCAGGCCGCCGCGATCATCGGTCCCAAAGGGCTCGTCATCGGCCTCGACCTCAGCGAAGGCATGCTGCGGGAAGCGAGGCGTTCGCTGGACATTCCGTTGATACAGGGGACCGCCGAGTCGCTGCCACTGGCCGACGCCAGCGTCGATTTCGTTACGATGGGCTACGCGCTGCGCCATGTCGCCGACCTGACCGCGACGTTCCGGGAGTTCCGGCGCGTGCTTCGGCCCGGCGGCACGGTCCTGCTGCTGGAGATCGCCCGTCCTAGCCGCCCTATTGTTCGGCACGCCGTCCACGCCTATCTGGGTGGGCTGGTGCCGCTGATTTCCAGGGTGTCCGGCGGAGGGTCGGATGGCATGAGGCTGATGCGGTATTACTGGGAAACCATCGACCGGTGCGTCCCGCCCGAGACCATCGAGCGGGCGATGGCCGGCGCCGGTTTCACGGGCGTCCGCTGTGATGTGGACTTCGATATGTTCCGGAACTACTCTGCGCGCCGAGGCTGACGGCGCTGGAGGGCGGCATGTCCGGTAAAGAGCATTCCTATGCGTTGACCGTTGAATGGACCGGCAATGCCGGATCGGGAACCTCCGGCTACCGCACCTATCAGCGGGCTCATACCATCGTCGCCGAAGGCAAGCCGGTCATCCCCGGTTCGTCCGATCCGTCGTTCCGGGGCGACCCGGCGCGCTACAATCCGGAGGACCTGCTGGTCGGATCGGTGTCGGCCTGCCACATGCTCTGGTACCTGCACCTGTGCTCCGCAGGCGGCATCGTCGTGACGGGATATGTCGATCATGCCGAGGGCACGATGGTCGAGGACGCCGGGGGCGGCGGCCGGTTCGCCGGCGTCACGCTCCGGCCCGA
>DASQKT010000018.1:0-3327 GCA_035630415.1 Skermanella sp. | reverse complement strand
TGAAAGCATCTAAGCGGGAAACCCCCCTCAAAACAAACACTCCCCGAGAGCCGGGACAGACCATCCCGTCGATAGGAGGCGTGTGGAAGCGTGGCAACACGTGAAGCTAAGCCTTACTAATCGCTCGATCGGCTTGATCTCACTACTCTGTGAGCGTCGTGCGCAGCAGTAAGCCTGCGTCGAAGACACATCCGTTTCCGTCACAAAACTTATGTTCGATATCAAAGCAGAACAGCCGCCCTTTCAGGGCGGCTGTTCTCGTTGGGGAGGGTCTTGTTGGAGAGAAGAGGGGCCTCAGCCCCTCACTCCGCCTTCTGCCCGACCTCGAAGTTGCTGGCGATCTCCAGTGCCCGCAGCATGCCGGAGTGATCCCAGGCCGACCCGCCATGCGCGGCGCAGGAGTTGAAAAGCTCCTGGCACGTTGCGGTGTTGGGCAGCGACAGCCCGAGCGCGCGAGCGCCGGACAGCGCGAGGTTCAAGTCCTTCTGGTGCAACTCGACCCGGAAGCCCGGATTGAAGTTGCGGGCAATCATCCGCTCGCCATGGACTTCCAGGATGCGCGATGACGCGAAGCCGCCCATCAGGGCCTGCCGCACCTTGGCCGGGTCCGCTCCGGCCTTCGACGCGAACAGCAGCGCCTCAGCGACCGCCTCGATCGTCAGCGCCACGATGATCTGGTTCGCGACCTTGGTCGTCTGGCCGTCGCCGTTTCCCCCTACCAGCGTGATGTTCTTGCCCATCAGCTCGAACAGCGGTTTGGCCCGGCCGAACGCCTCTTCCGGTCCGCCGACCATGATCGTCAGCGACGCCGCCTTGGCACCGACTTCGCCGCCCGACACTGGCGCGTCCAGGTAGTCGCAGCCAAGCTCGTTGACCCGCGCCGCGAACTTCTTGGTCTCCAGCGGTGCGATCGAACTCATATCGACGACCAGCTTGCCCGGCTTCAGCCCTTCAGCGACGCCGCCCGGACCGAACAGGGCCGCTTCGACATGGGGAGTATCGGGGACCATGGTGATGATCACCTCGGCCTGCTCCGCCACCTCCCGCCCGGAGCCACAGTCTTTGGCACCCTTGTCGAGCAGGTCCTGCGGAGCTGGACGCAGGTCGTGGACGAACAGCTCATGCCCGCCATCGGCCAGATGAGCGGCCATGGGCCGGCCCATGATGCCGAGCCCGATGAAACCTACCTTCATGATCTTTCTCCCTGAAATCTGGTCCGGAACCACCGTTACGCCGGACTCCGGAATTTGTTCGCCAGCGCCTCCGACGACTTGACCAGCAATCCCACGTCGGAACCGACGGCGGTGAAGACGCAGCCCTTTTCGATGAAGTGACGCGCCAGTGTCTCGTCGCCGGTCAGGATGCCGGCCCGGTTGCCGCACGCCACGATGCGCCCGATCGCGTCATCGATGGCGGCGGTCACGTCGGGATGGCCAGGCTGCCCCAGGAAGCCCATATCAGCCGACAGGTCGCCGGGGCCGATGAACACGCCGTCCACCCCCGGAACGCCGGCGATCTCCTCAAGGCGGCCCAGCGCCTCGCGGGTTTCGATCTGCACCAGCACGCAGGTTTCCTCGGCCGCCCGCGCATAGTAATCCTTGACCCGGCCGAACCGCGACGCGCGCGAGGCCGACGCGAAGCCGCGCACTCCTTCCGGCGGGTAGCGGGTCGCGGCCACGGCCTGACGCGCCTCTTCCGCGTTCTGGACATACGGGATCAGGAAGGTCTGGACGCCCGCGTCCAGGTAGCGCTTGATGACCACGGTATCGTTCCACGGCGGCCGCACGATCGGGTGCGCCGTGCCGCCTACCGCGGCCTGAAGCTGGCTGAAGACCATCGGCAGGTCGTTGGGCGAATGCTCCGTATCGATCAGCAGCCAGTCGAACCCCGACCCGGCCAGGATCTCGACCGAGATGTTGCTCGACAGGCTCGACCACAGGCCGATCTGCTGCCGGCCTTCCCTGATCGCCCGCTTGAACGTGTTGATCGGCATATCCATGGCGTTTCCTCCCTGTTTTCTTAATGGAACGATGTCGTTCAGTGGATTTCCGGCTCTCCCGTCGCCGCCGCCTTGGCTCCGGTTTCCAGGAAGCTGAAGTCGCAGCCTTCGTCCGCCTGGGATACGAACTGCGAGAACATCGCCCCGTAGCCGCGCTCGAACCGGGACGGCGGCGCCTTCCATTCCGCCTTCCGGCGGGCAAGCTCCTCCTCGCTGACCCGAAGCTCCAGCCGGCGGGCGGGGATGTCCAGCTCGATCACGTCGCCGTTGCGCACCAATGCCAGCGGACCGCCAACGAAGGCTTCCGGGGCGACGTGAAGCACGCAGGCGCCGTAGCTGGTGCCGCTCATCCGGGCGTCCGATATCCGCAGCATGTCGCGGACACCCTGCTGAAGCAGCTTCTTGGGGATCGGCAACTGACCCCATTCCGGCATGCCGGGAGCCCCCAGCGGTCCGGCGTTGCGCAGCACCAGCACGGAAGTCGCATCGACGTCCAGATCCGGATCGTCGATCCGGGCCGCCATGTCGTTGTAGTCGTCGAACACCACGGCCTTGCCGGAATGGCGGTGCAGATGCGCCTCGGCGGAGGGCGGCTTGATGACGGCGCCCTTGGGCGCCAGATTGCCGCGCAGCACCGCCAGACTGTCGGACGCCACGACCGGGTTGTCGAGCGGCCGAATGATCTCGTCGTCGAAGACCTTGAAGCCTTCGATATTGGCGCCCAGCGTCAACCCGTTGGCGGTCAGGCAGTCGCGGTGGATCAGGTCGCCCAGCCGCGCCAGCATGGCCCGCAAGCCGCCCGCATAATAGAAGTCCTCCATCAGGAACTTGCCCGAAGGACGCAGGTTCGCGATCAGCGGCGTCTTCCGCGCCAGCTCGTCGAATCGGTCGAGCGTCAGATCGACGCCAGCCCGCCTTGCCATGGCGATTAGGTGGACGACCGCGTTGGTCGAGCCGCCCAGCGCCAGCACCGTCGTCACCGCGTTGTCGAACGCCTGCGGGCTGACGATGTCGGACGGCTTGAGGTCGTTCCAGACCATGTCAACGATCAGCTTGCCGGTCAGCGTCGCCATCGCGGCGTGACGCGAGTCCGGCGCCGGAATGCTGGACGCGCCCGGCAGCGTGAAGCCCAGCGCCTCGACCGCACCGGTCAGGGTCGATGCGGTGCCCATGGTCATGCAGTGGCCGGCGGAGCGGGCGATTCCCTGCTCGACACCCTGCCAGTCGTCTTCCGTGATGTTGCCGGCGCGCAGTTCGGCCCAGTATTTCCAGCTATCGCTGCCCGACCCCAGCACCACGCCGCCCCAGTCGCCGCGCAGCATGGGACC
>DASQKT010000017.1:0-2029 GCA_035630415.1 Skermanella sp. | reverse complement strand
GGCGCTGGGCGCCTTCGCGGCGCTGCGCCAGAACTCCGGCCTGGACTATGGCGTGATGGGTGCGGCGATGGTCGGGATCGCGGTACCCAACTTCGTCATAGCGCCGCTGCTGACGCTGGTGCTGGGCGTGCATCTGGGTGTCCTGCCGACGGGCGGCTGGGGAAGCTGGCAGCAGATGCTGCTGCCCGTTTTGGCGCTGGCCCTGCCGCAGATCGCCTATATCGCCCGCATGACCCGCGCCAGCATGATCGAACTGCTGCGCTCCAACTTCATCCGCACCGCAAGGGCCAAGGGCCTGCCGGAGCGGGTGACGATCTTCCGCCACGCGCTGAAGGGGGCCTTGCTGCCAGTGGTCTCGTATCTGGGGCCAGCGACGGCGGCGGTGATCACCGGATCGGTCGTGATCGAGCAGATCTTCGGCATCCCCGGCATCGGCCGCTACTTCGTCCAGGGCGCCTTGAACCGGGACTATACGCTGGTGATGGGGGTCGTGATCTTCTACGGCGTCCTGATCATCGTCTTCAACCTGCTGGTCGATCTCGCCTATGGGCTGCTCGACCCGCGCGTCCGCTATGATTGAGGCCGGTTCGTCATGGTCATGAACGATCCTCTTGCGGTGAGGCCGATGACCGTCCGGGGCCGCAGCCTGTGGGGCGACGCCAGCCGGCGCTTGCTGCGCAACAAGGCTGCCGTCGCTGCCGTCATAATCCTGCTCGTGGTCGTGCTGGCCTGCTTCGTCGGACCCTTGCTGGTCCCGTTCGAACTGGACGAGATCTTCTGGGACGCCATCATGACGCCGCCGGATTGGGCGGGCGGCCATTTGTTCGGCACCGACGCCAACGGGCGCGACCTGCTGGTCCGGACGCTCAACGGCGGGCAGATCTCGCTGATGGTCGGCCTTGTCGCCACGGCGGTCAGCCTGACGATCGGCGTGCTGTACGGGGCGACGGCGGGATATCTCGGCGGCCGGGTGGACAGCATCATGATGCGGCTGGTCGATGTGCTGTATTCGCTGCCGTTCATGTTCTTCGTGATCCTGCTGATGGTGTTTTTCGGCCGCAACATCGTCCTGATCTTCGTCGCGATCGGGGCGGTGGAATGGCTGGACATGGCGCGTATCGTCCGAGGCCAGACGCTGAGCATCAAGCGGAAGGAATTCATCGAGGCGGCGCGGGCCGGCGGTGTCCGTCCCGTCTCGATCATCCGGCGCCACATCATCCCCAATACGCTGGGGCCGGTCGTCGTCTACATGACGCTGACCGTGCCCAAGGTGATCCTGCTGGAAAGCTTCCTGAGCTTCCTGGGGCTAGGCGTCCAGGAGCCGATGACGAGCTGGGGCGTGCTGATCAGCGAAGGCGCCGCCAACATGGAATCGTCGTGGTGGATGCTGGTCTTCCCGGCGGGATTCCTGGCCGTGACCCTGTTCTCGCTCAACTTCATCGGCGACGGCATCCGCGATGCGCTCGACCCCAAGGACCGCTGACGCCATGCCACTGCTATCGGTACGCAACCTGACCACCGGCTTCGCGACACCCGACGGCGAGGTGCGCGCCGTCAACGATGTCAGCTTCGATATCATGCCCGGCGAAACCGTCGGCGTGGTCGGGGAATCCGGCTCCGGCAAGAGCCAGCTTTTCATGTCGGTCATGGGCCTGCTGGCAGGCAACGGGCACGCCACGGGAAGCGTGCGGTTCCGCGACAAGGAAATCCTGGGACTGCCGGCCCCCGCCCTGAACCGCATCCGGGGCGAGAAGATCTCCATGATCTTCCAGGACCCCATGACCTCGCTGAACCCGTACCTGAAGGTCAGCACCCAGATGGTCGAGGTGCTGCGGCTGCACAAGGGCATGGACCGCGGGGCCGCCCGCCGCCGCGCGGTCGAGATGCTGGACCTCGTCCGCATCCCGGAAGCGTCGCGTCGCCTGGACATGTATCCGCACGAGTTCAGCGGCGGCATGCGCCAGCGCGTCATGATCGCGATGGCGCTGCTGTGCCGCCCCGACCTGCTGATCGCGGACGAGCCGACGAC
>DASQKT010000016.1:0-5606 GCA_035630415.1 Skermanella sp. | reverse complement strand
CGATGCTGCCGGCGGGGGTCATGGGCGCGGAGCTGACGGCGAGGCCGGACCCGGCGGCGAAGTATCCCCTTCGATGACTTTGCCGTCGATCAGGCGGGCCGGGTGATAGGTCCCGGAAGTCTCGAAACCGCCGGTCAGTGCCACGGTGACGAGGACGATTGCAGCCAGCAGCACACCGCCCGTAATCAGCCATGTCCAGGGCGCACCGACCCACCAGGGCACGGCCGCTCCCCCCGATGCCGCCGCCTTGC
Organism: Skermanella sp.; assembly: GCA_035630415.1. Lineage (GTDB taxonomy): Bacteria > Pseudomonadota > Alphaproteobacteria > Azospirillales > Azospirillaceae > Skermanella. The sequence goes on along the minus strand of DASQKT010000016.1, from coordinate 5,355 downwards.
GGCGATCGATCATCATGTATGCCATGTAGATCAGGGTCGGCAGCATCAGCGGCAGCACGACCGTCAGAAGCTTCTTCAGCATCACCCGTTCAGGACATCGACAAGGTTCACCAGCATTCCCGCCGTGGCGCCCCAGATATACCGGTGTTCAAAGGGAAAAACGTAGAAGTACCGCTGGGTGCCCTGGAACTGCCGGGTCTCCTTCTTGACCGCTCCCGGCTTCAGGAAGAATTCCAATGGCACCTCGAAGACCTCGGCCACTTCGAACGGATCGGGGTTCAGGATAAAAGGGGGCCGGACGAACCCCACGACGGGCGTGATCTCGAACCCGGTGCGCGTGACATAGGTATCCAGCCGTCCGGCGACCTCGACCTTTTCCGGCTCCAGGCCGATCTCTTCCTGTGTCTCCCTGAGCGCCGTGGCGACCGCATCGGGGTCCGCCGGCTCCATCCCGCCGCCGGGAAAGCTGATCTGGCCGGCATGGGCGGCAAGATGCGCCGTACGCTGGGTGAAGATGATCGTCATGCCGGCTTCCCGCTCAACCAGCGGGATGAGCACGGAGGCATGGCGCAGCTTGGCGGGCGCCCCCATGCCTTGGTTGAGGTCGTGATCGCCCCGGACAGTCAATGTCCGGCCCGGCTGAGTCCGGCTCGGCGTCGCGGCAATTCGCGGCAGCCGGCTCCTGATCTGCTCTTTGGTCAATTTTCCGCTCAAAATATCGTCGCGCGGCTCATCGGACGCCCCAGAGGGAAGAATGTTCGCATGCTCCATATTCCGACCTGAACTTCCTCCCCGTCTCCGAGCATTTGCGCCCGTTCCACCAGTTCGTAGAAGACCGACCGGGTGATGCGGGCTTCCAGATTGTCGCGTATCAGGATATAGGGCCTCGGTTCACCCGTTCCATCACTCTCTTCTACCCGGATCGGATGATCGGGGCCGGCGGTCACTTCGACATCGAGGTTGGTGCGGAAAACCAGTTCCTGAGCCTCGCCCTCGCCCCGGACGGTCAGCCCGACCGCCGTGAACGGCACCTCATCGACCTGTATCCTGCCTCGTTCCGCCGGAGTAACCAACCAGTAATCGCCGGCCTCGTCGCGGCGGAGCACCGTCGAGAACAGCTTGACCAGCTCCATCCGGCGAATCGGAGAGCCGTGATAGTACCAGGTTCCTTCGCGGTCGATTCGGATCTGGTAACCCTCGTCGGGCCGCCGGTCACCGGCGGCGAACAGGCCGTTTACCGTTTCGGGAACAGGACGAGATGATATCGGAGTATTCGGCATGGGCTTGCTTTCCTCCTTGTGCAGGCGAATTTCCTGTTAATATGACCAGTCGGGTACGCATTTTCGCCATACTGATAAGTCCACACTGATAAGTTAGGTCCAGCGGCAGGCCATGCTACCGGGTATCGTACAACCACAGGAGAACCCTGATTTGACCGCTACCGATGCTATGCGCCATGGGCTTCCCGGTGGCGAAAACCCAGCACAGTTGCTGGCCGAAGTCGAGACTCTCGGTGGCCGCCTCACGGTCGTCCGGGACCGTATCGGCCGGATCATCTTCGGCCAGCAGGAAGTCGTCGACCTGACGCTGATAACGATCCTGGCCGGCGGCCACGTGTTGCTGATCGGCGTTCCCGGTCTCGCCAAGACTCGGCTGGTCGAAACGCTGGGCATCGTCCTGGGTATGGACGACAAGCGCATCCAGTGCACTCCCGACCTGATGCCGGCGGATATCCTGGGCTCCGAAGTGCTGGAGGAAGCCGAGAGCGGCCGGCGATCGTTCCGGTTCATTCCGGGTCCGGTTTTCTGCCAGCTTCTGATGGCGGACGAGATCAACCGCGCCAGCCCGCGCACCCAGTCGGCCCTGCTCCAGGCGATGCAGGAACGCCGCGTCTCGGTCGCCGGCCATTACCATCCCCTGCCCCAGCCGTTCCATGTGCTGGCGACTCAGAACCCGCTGGAGCAGGAAGGCACGTATCCGCTGCCGGAAGCCCAGCTCGACCGCTTCCTGATGCAGGTGGACGTAACATATCCGGATTACGACGCCGAACGGCGGATGCTGATCGCCACGACCGGAACGGACGAGGAGCCCGCCGTGGCGGTGCTGAACCCGACCGACCTGCTGGCGGCCCAACGGCTAATCCGGCGCGTTCCCGTCGGCGAAAGCGTGGTCGAAGGCATCCTTGGGCTGGTCCGGTCCGGCCGGCCCGAGAGTTCGGAACTTGAGGAAGTCCGCAGCCACGTCGCCTGGGGTCCAGGCCCCCGCGCCAGCCAGGCGCTGATGATGGCGGCCCGTGCCCGTGCCGTGCTCGACGGGCGGCTGTCGCCCTCGCTCGACGACGTGCTGGCGCTGGCCAAGCCGGTGCTCAAGCACCGCATGGCGCTCAACTTCGCAGCCCGTGCCGACGGCATCACGCTGGACGACGTGATCGACCGCCTGTGCGAACCGCTGCGGTAAGCGGGAATGGCGCGGGACTCCTTCAGCAAACGGGATCTGGCCGGCAAACCGGATCTGGCGGCAACCGCCCTGCGGGCGCAGCATCGGTCGGAAGCACTGGCCTCCCGGCTCCCTCCGCTGCTGGTCGCGGCGGAGCGCGTCGCGGCGACGGTGGCGCAGGGTGTCCACGGACGCCGCCGGGTCGGCACCGGAGAAACCTTCTGGCAATACCGGCGCTATGAGATCGGCGACAGCGCCACGATGATCGACTGGCGCCAGTCGGGGAAGACCCAGCCAGTCTTCGTCCGCGAGAACGAGTGGGAAGCGGCGCAGAGCGTCTGGCTCTGGCACGACTCGTCATCCTCGATGGGCTACCGCTCGGTCCAGGGCTTGCCGACCAAGAAGGAGCGCGCGGAACTGCTTCTGATGGCCCTGGCGGTGCTCCTTGTGCGGGGTGGCGAAAGGGTGGCGCTGCTGGGCAGTGGCCTGCCGCCGTCCGGTAACAAGGTGACCCTGAACCGGCTCGCCATGAGGATACTCGAGGACACCTTGCCGAAGGACGGCTTGCCACGCGTGGAGCCCCTTCCCCGCCATGCCCAGGTCGTTCTGATCGGCGACCTGCTGTCGCCGCTGCCGGACATCCACAAGAGCGTGGCGGCGCTGAGCGGCAGGGGATTGCGCGGACATCTGGTCCAGGTCCTCGACCCCGCCGAAGAGACCCTGCCCTTCGACGGCCGGGTCGAGTTCGAGGGGATGGAAGGCGAGGACGAATTGCTGATCCCGCGTGTGGAAGCTGTCCGGCAAGCTTACATGGAAAGACTGGAGGCGCATCGCGACGGCTTGGCGGCACTTGCCCGCGCCGCCGGATGGAGCTTCGTCACCCACAGGACGGACAGGCCGCCGCAAACCGCCCTTCTCGCTCTCTACGGGGCAATCGCCCAGGAACCGACGAGCTGAATCATGCTGGGACTGGGACCGATAGCCTTCGCAGTACCTTGGATTCTCGGAGCCCTGATCGTCCTGCCGATCCTGTGGTGGCTGCTGAGACTGACGCCGCCCAGCCCCAGGATCGTCCAGTTTCCCGCGATCCGCCTGCTCCGCGATCTGGTGGCGCGCGAAGAGACGCCGGCGCGGACGCCGCTCTGGCTGCTGATCATGCGGACCGTGCTGGCGGCGCTGGTGATCTTGGCGCTGGCGCAGCCGCTGCTCAACCCGCGTGCCGGACTGCCCGGCAGCGGCCCGATCGTCATGGTGGTCGACAATGGCTGGGGCGCCGGGCGCGACTGGCCGGCGCGGCAGCGGACGATGGCCGACCTGATCGATCAGGCGGAACGCAACAACCGTGACCTGATCGTCCTGGCGACGGCTCCCGACGCCGCCGGCGAAAAGCCTCGGCCGAGCAACCTGATGCGCCCCGCCGACGCGCGGCGCATGACCCAGTCGTTGGCGCCGATGCCATGGCCGACCGACCGGGCCGCCGTGGTGGACGCGCTGCGGGGACTTCAGGTTCAGGGGTCGGCCCATACGGTCTGGCTTTCCGACGGGTTGTCCGATGCCGCAGTCCAACCACTGGCGGCGCGGCTCCAGCAGATGGGCGGCGTCGAAGTGCTGATGGACGGCGCCGACCGGCTGCCCAACCTGCTGCTTCCCCCGGCGACCGAAGGAGCCGATCTGGTGGCGACCGTCAAGCGGGCCGATACGACGCTGCCGACACCGGTTACGGTGCGCGCGGTGGCGGCGGACGGACGACTGCTGGCGCGCCAGACCGCCGCCTTCGCGCCCGGCGCAGACTCGTTGGAGGTCCGTCTGGCCATGCCTATCGAGCTGCGGAACGAAGTCATCAGAATGTCGATCGAGGGCGAGCAGACCGCCGGCGCCACGGTCCTGCTGGACGAGCGCTGGCGCCGCCGTCCGGTCGGGCTGGTTTCCGGCAGGCCGGAGGGCGAGAACCAGCCGCTGCTGAGCGACCTCTATTACCTTGAACGGGCGCTGTCGCCCTTCAGCGAGATTCGGCGCGGATCGGTGCTCGACCTGATGAGCCGCGACCTGTCGGTCCTGATCCTGGCGGATATCGGAGCGCTGACCGATACGGAAGCGGCCGCCGTCGAGAACTGGGTCGAGCGCGGCGGCGTGCTGGTTCGCTTCGCCGGTCCCCGGCTGGCCCAGCATACCGACCATCTGGTGCCGGTGCGGCTGCGGCTGGGCGACAGGACGCTGGGCGGCGCGCTGTCGTGGTCGGAACCGGCAAAGCTAGCGCCCTTCCCTCCCTCCAGCCCCTTCGCGGGAACGCATATCCCGCCCGACGTGGTGGTGGACCGGCAGGTCCTGGCGGAACCGTCGATCGACCTGCCGGATAAGACATGGGCGCGGCTGGCCGACGGCACGCCGCTGGTGACGGCGGAGAACCGGGAGGAAGGCAAGATCGTGCTGGTCCACACCACGGCCAATCCGGACTGGTCCAATCTGGCGCTGTCCGGCCTGTTCGTGGATATGCTGAGGCGGATCACGGCGTTGAGCGAGGGGGTTTCCGGCGACATGCAGGCCACGACCTTCGCGCCGATCGAAGTGCTGGATGGACGCGGCCAGCTGGTGCCGCCTCCGGCCACCGTATTCCCCATTCCCGGCAATGCCTTCCGGTCCGACACCCTCGGACCCCGCCATCCGCCGGGCTTCTACGGGACGGAGGAAGCCCGCAGGGCGCTGAACCTGACCTCACTCGTGACCAAGGTCGAGCCGCTGCGGCGGCTGCCGGCCGGCGTCGCCCAAGGGACATATGCGGCGCGCGGCGAGGTAGACCTGAAGCCGTTGCTGTTGGGGCTGGCGATGGCGCTCGCGATCGTCGATCTGTTCGTGGCGATGCTGTTGCGCGGGTTGCTGGGCAACGTGCGGATAGGACGGGGACGCCGAGCGGCCACGACT
>DASQKT010000015.1:0-8615 GCA_035630415.1 Skermanella sp. | reverse complement strand
ATGCGGAGCGCCACCGTCGTACGGGCCTGGGCCGGTATCGAGGTCCGCATGCCGGATCAGATCCCGGTCATCGGCCCCAGCGGCACGGAGCTTGGCGTCTTCCACGCCTTCGGCTTCTCCGCCCATGGCTTCCAACTCGGTCCTATCGTCGGGCGGATACTCGCCGACATGATCACTGGCAATGGCACCGCCCTGCCGATCGCGCCATTCCGCATCCAGCGCTTCCACCATCCGGCGGTCGCCGCCTGAACTATCTTACCTACCCAGGAGACTGAAGTTGCCGATACAGCGCGTCTACCCCGGCCCCCGCATGAGCGAGATGGTGATCCACAACGAGACCGTCTATCTGGCGGGCCAGATCGCCGACGACGGTTCGACCGACGTGGAATCCCAGACCCGCGACGTGCTGCGCCAGATCGACGCCCTGCTGGCGGAAGCCGGCACCGACAAGAGCAAGCTGCTGACCGCGACGATCTACCTTGCCGACATCGCCACCTTCGCCGCGATGAACAAGGCGTGGGACGCCTGGGTCGATCCGGCGAACGCGCCTGCCCGCGCCACCGTCGAAGCGCGGCTTGCCGCCCCCGAATACCTCGTCGAGATCCAGGTCGTAGCCGCCCGCTGAGCACGGCCCGAAGGAACTCGCGACGCCTCAATCCAACCACCGGAGCACCTGAATGAAACGTCTGGCCCTCGGCTTGGCGCTGAGCCTCTTCGCGCCCATGCCGGCCCTGGCGGACGGCCCCGCCATCCGCATCGCGACGGAGGGCGCGTATCCTCCCTTCAACCTGACCAAGCCGGACGGACAACTGGCCGGCCTGGAAATCGAACTGGCGAACGCGCTGTGCGAGCGCATGAAACGCTCCTGCACCGTGGTCGCCCAGGACTGGGACGGCATCATTCCCGGCCTGATGGCGCGGAAATACGATGCGATCATGGCGACGATGAACATCACGCCGGAGCGGCTGAAGTCGATCGCGTTCTCGACCCCCTACATGGTCGTGCCAGCCTATATCGTGGCGGCCACGGGATCGGGCATCGACGGGACGCTGGAAACCCTGCGCGGCAAGGAGATCGGTGCGCAGACCTCCACCACCCATTACCGCTACGCCGAGAAGCATTTCGGCGATGCGGTGAAGCTGCGGAGCTACGACACGACCGCCAACCTGCTGGCGGACCTGAAGAGCGACCGCATCGCCGCCGCCATCACGACCGGCGCCACGGCTTCGGACTGGGTGCGGGAGGATGCCTCCAAGAGCATCCAGCTGGTCGGCAAGCCCCTGATCGATGCTGACGTGTTCGGTCCCGGCATCGGCGTCGGTCTTCGCAAGGACGATGCCGCCCTGAAGCAGGACTTCGATGCCGCCATCGGATCAGTCGTCAAGGACGGAACGCTCGCCGGCATCGCCGCCAAATACGTCGATTTCTCCATCATCCCCTGAGCCAACCCCCTGAGTGCGGTTCCCTTCCGCCTCGTCCAATATCCCAAAGTCAGGAGAGACCTTATGGTCAAGCGTATCGAAAAGACCCGCATCATGCACCGCGCCGTCGAGCACAACGGCATCGTTTTCCTCGGCGGCATCATCGCCGACGACGTGACTGTGGGCATCTACGGTCAGGTTCAGCAGATCTGTAAGAAGCTGGACTCTGTGCTGGCTATGGCCGGCACGGACAAGACCAAGCTGCTTTCGGCCCAGCTCTTCGTCACCAAGATGTCGGCCAAGGAAGAAATGAACGCCGCGTGGCTGGAATGGCTGGACGGCAACGACTATCCGACCCGCGCCACCATCGGCGTCGCCGACCTTGGCGACCCGTCGATCCTGATCGAGGTGGTTGTGACGGCAGCGGCGTAGAACTTATACCCGACGAGACCAGTGGAATTGGTAACGTGGGTGATATATCCATGATGGACTGTAGTCCGGTAAAGTGAACGGACGCTATGCTTGGTTATTGGTCCTTGGAGTGGCGTCCGCCAAATGACGTGGCGCCACTTCCATGGACGCGGAATGCGATCAGGAATGATTGCCGATCAGGCGTTCCTACTCCGGTTTCGGTGAATGACACTGGACTACATGCAGTTCCATACCGAGCAAGCCAGCGCCCTGCTTCGCGCCATGGGAAATCCGCAACGCCTGCGCATCCTGCTGCTCCTGGCAGAGCATGAGCGCTCAGTCATCGAACTGGAGACGCTTGTCGGTTTGAGCCAATCGGCCGTGTCGCAGCATCTGGCACGGCTGCGTCAGGCCCAACTGGTCCGTTTCCGGCGCGATGGGCAGATGACTTTCTACGCGCTCGACGGCGCCGAGGTGCAGAGCATCCTCATGACGCTCCACCTTCTCTACGGCAGGGAAAAGACTGCGGTGAGTGCCGGCTCGCCCACCGTAAGCGCTGAAACCGTGCAGGGCGATCCGTCGGACTGACCAGAAACGGTCTTTCGTTCCTGCCCCGCAAGCCTGACGGCTTTCAGCTTTGCCCGCTGGCACCCTGGCGAACGCCGCGCTCCGGTATCTTGAGCGTGAAGCAGGTGCCGTGAACGTGTGCCACGGAGAGACTGGCGTGAAGCCGCTGCACCATCAGCGCCACAATATGCATCCCTAGTCCGACCTTAGGGGCGAACTCGACTCCCTGGTGAATTCCCTTGCCATCATCGGCGACCAACAGTTTCAAATGCTCATTGGATTGGCGACCGAACTGCACCCACACAGTTCCCGTTCCAGGCCTGTCGAAGGCATGCCGAAGCGCATTGCCGGCCAGTTCCGTCACGATCAATCCTAACGGAAACGCCAGATCGGCGGACAGTTCCACAGGTTCCGCCTCGACCTCCAAGGTTTGCCGTGGCCCCCGGACACCATGGGCACTGGCGATCTGCTGACAGATTCCTTCGAGATACCGGTCCATCCTCACGCGGCCGGAGCCGTCTCCGGTGAACAGACGGTCGTGAACCTGCGCCACCGCATGGATGCGGGCGCCGGTGGTCTGGAGCGCCTGCTTCACAAGGAGTTCGTCTGAACGCAGCGTCTGGATTTGGATCAGGTTCATGACGATTTCCAGGCTATCGCGTACCCGATGTCCGATCTCATACAGCAGATCATCCTTGCAGCGCAGAAGTTCATCCCGCTCCGCCAGGGCCTCCTCAAGATGCCGGGTACGTTCGGCGACCTGCTGTTCAAGCGTTTCATTGGACCGCAACAGAGCTGCATTGGCTTCCTCAAGCTCGTCCGCCGTGACCTGCAACTCCTCCAGGGAGATCTGGAGTTCTTCGTTGACGATACTAAGTTCACCCTCCAGACCACTGATGGCCCGAGGAATTGACTTCGCGGCTGCGGCCTGGGCTTCGAGCAGCCTGGCGTGGGATTGGGCCAGCAGATGGCGCAGGCGCGCATTCTCGCTCAGTGCGTCCGCTCGCTCCTTTTGGATCTGACGGTTCTCCTGAACCAGGATTTGGATCTCGGTTTCGGCGGTCTCCAGCGCCGTCTCGAGCTGTTCGTACTCCTGTTCGCGGATACCTAACGCTGGATAAGTTTGCTCATCTGCCATATCGAACCTTTGAATTCCGATGCATGGAAGAGAAGATCAGGAAGCAGCCTTCGACTGTTGCACGATCCTTTCGGTTTCTGAAACCCGCCTTATGCCGCTTAGTCGAGTTTCCGCCTACCGAACACAGGTGACCAGGGGGAAAATATCGGCAGACATTATCATCGGGTTATTCATGGCCTCCAACTCCATCGACTACGATTGCAACAGCAAACGGTGGTAAATGCACCTCATGTACTGACGATTGGACCAGCGCAAAAGCTCAATGCCGACATATACCAATTTCATATGCGCCTGCTTGGCGAATGGCTTTCGCTTCAAATCGCGGAACGATCCAAGTGCCGGCTGTTGATAACCAAAAACGGCATTCCTGTTTTACCGAGACTTGGCACCCTGATGCTGGAAACAACCCGATGGCAAATCTGATCGAGATCCGGAACGGAACCGTCGTCAACAACGACGATCCGAACGACACCTATCTTCCGATCGACACTCCGATCACGCGTCCCGACGGACACTACATCGCCATAGGCATGGATGTGGAGGGGCCGTTCGGCCAGGACGAGGCGCGCGGCCGTCTCGATCATCTGAAGAAGGCGACCCGTATGGAACTGGAGGATGAAGATCGCCGGAAGCAGGAAAATTGAGTCAGAACCGTGTCATGCGATACAAAGAACCGTGGAGGATGCCGCGTGTCGGCGCCGCCGGCGAGCGACCACCGGAATCGTAAGACGATGTCATGAGGCGGTGCGCTCTTCGATCCTGGAACGAGGTCGCGCAGACCGCAGCGCCAAAGAGGAAAACGATGGACATCAAGCGGAACGGATCACGGCCGTCCGGCAAAGGCCCGGCCGAGTATTTCACCGGCGCTGTCCGCGTCGACATGCTGTTCCAGCCAGCCGAGCCCTCGCGGGTCGCCGGCGCACATGTAACGTTCGAGCCCGGCGCGCGAACGGCGTGGCATACGCATCCCCTCGGTCAGACGCTGATCGTGACGTCCGGCTGTGGCTGGGCTCAGCGTGAAGGCGGTCCGATAGAGCAGATCCAGCCGGGCGATGTCGTCTGGTTCGAACCCGGCGAGAAGCATTGGCACGGCGCCACGGCAACCACGGCGATGACCCACATCGCCATCCAGGAACAGCTTGACGGCAAGACGGTGGATTGGATGGAGCAGGTCAGCGACGAGCAATACCAAGGCGGTTGAGCGGACCGATTACCAACCCATACAGATTCACCATCTGGCTCTCAGCTCATGGAGACCGTGGATCGTGAAGGTCGGCTTCCATGACGGAGTGTCGATATTCTCCAACCGCATGCCGGGAAGACGGGCGAGCAGCCCGGCGAAGGCCTCCTGGCCTTCGATCATCGTTAGCTGGGCGCCGAGACAGTAGTGGATGCCGCCGCCGAACGACAGCGGCCGTACATCCGGCCGGCCGACATCCAGCCGGTCGGGGTCGGGGAATACGGCCGGGTCGCGGTTCCCCGCCGCCAGCAGGCAGATTACCGACTGATCACGCGCGATCGCCACGCGACCGATTTTCACGTCCTCGTAGGCGGTGCGGCTGACGAACTGGACGGACGCATCGTAGCGCAGCAGTTCGGCGACCGCCGTGGCAAGCAGGCCGGGATTGGCCTTCAGTCGGGCAAGTTCCTCCGGATTGCGGTGAAGCGCCAGCAAGCCGTTGCCGATCAGGTTGCGGGTCGTCTCATGGCCGGCGACGAACAGCAGCCAGACATTGGCCAGCAGTTCCTCCTCCGTCAGTCCGCCGCTGTCGTCGCGGGCATGCAGCAGCGCCGTTATCAGGTCGTCGCCCGGATTTCGCCGGCGCCGGTCGAACAGTGCCGTGAAATAGGCCGTCTGCTCATCGAACATGGCATTGGCCTCGTCGATCTCCCGCAGGTTCATCGGCACCGGGTCGAGCATCCGGGTGCTGGCGGCGGCCGTGCCGAGAAAGCGTCCTCTGTCATGCTCCGGGATGCCGAGCATGTCGCAGATGACGGTCACCGGCAGGACGTGGGCGAAATCCCGGATGATGTCCATCCTGCCCGCCGGCTCGATCCGGTCCAGCATTTCGGCGACCAGCGCGCGGATGCGGGGCCTTAGCTGCTCGACGCGTCTGGCGGTGAAGGCGCGCGTGACGAGCCCTCGAATCCTTGCATGGTCCGGCGGCTCGCGCATCAGCATCGTGGCCCCGAGCATGCGGAAAACCGTTCCCCGCATCGCCCCTGCCCCATAGCGGTGCTCGACCACGACCTCGAAGCGGCGGCCGAACCGTTTGTCGCGGAGGATCGATGCGCAGGCCTCGTAGCCGGTTGCGAGCCAGTAGCCCCTGGTCCGATCCCACTGAACCGGCCCATTCGCCCGGAGCCGGTGATAGGTCGGATAAGGGTTGCGGATGAAGTCCGGGTCGAGCGGGTCGAATGCGGGCGTTCCGCCCTGCTGCTGCGATCCTTCGGGCATGTCTGCTTCTCCGCTGACACTGAATACGGTTAGCGGAAAAGCTAAGCACGGGCCGTCAGCGTAATCTGTCATCCACTTCACAGACCCGCATCGTCAACGGAACCGCCGTTCCAGCCATCCGACCGCGAAGCTCATAATGGCGGCAGCTTCGACCAGGATGCCGGAAGCCTCACCGACCCGCCCCTTGCTCCCCCTGCCCTCGCCCGACGCCAGGAACTCTGTGACGATCGTAGCGAAATAATCGTCGACGAGACCGGGCACGACCGGAAGCGATGTCTCGAACTCCTCGGTCATCCGCCAGATCGTACCCTCAGGCGTAGCGAACGGGACCTCGTAGCGGCGGATGCGCTTGCCCGGAATCCGGGCCAGATGCTCGGCGTGGTGGAGCAGCGTCATGGTGTCGAGCGGCGCTCCCACCATCAGCACCTTGCCGCCCGCGGCCACGAGCTTCGCAAGGGGCGAGCCCTCGCCATACCCGTAGTCGAGCGGGTGATCGGCCGTAAACCATTCCGCCCGCGCGCCTACCGCGGCGACGGATGCATCGGGGTTGCCGCTTCTCCGGCTGCCGGGCCACGTGCGGAGGAACTCGGCAAACACGCCATTGTCGCGCGCGGCGCGCGATGCCGCCGGATCGAAGGGCGGCACATGGGGCCGCCACTCCTCCGCCAAGCGCCCATTGCTGTCCAAAAGCTCGCCGTAACGGGCGTCCCAGTCCGTATAGGCGAGCACCGTTCCGTCCGGGGCCGACGCGTCGAGCAGTGCGCCGATCAGCGCATCCGGCCCGTTCAGCATGCATCCGACACTGCTCATCGCCGCATGCACCATGATGGCGTCCCCAGACCGGACTCCCAGCTTCTCGACATCTTTCCGCAAGGAAGTCCGTGTCTGGTAGACGGGTTCAGGGATCATGGAAATCTCGCTTACGGATGTTATCTTCGGCGCGCGACCGGTTTATGCACAATCATGCCGCTTGCCGTTGTGCGCCGGTTCCGTTGGCCTTTGCCTGATCGGGCCGGGCTTCATCGGACCGGTCTTTGCCGGGCCGGACCCTGAACCAGATCGCGTAGAGCGCCGGCAGGAAGACCAGGATCAGGACGGTGCCGCCAGCAGTACCGCCGATCAGGGTATAGGCCATCGAACCCCAGAAGACGGATGTCGTCAATGGAATGAAGGCAAGGACGGCGGCCAGCGCCGTCAGGATCACCGGCCGGGCACGCTGGACGGTCGCCTCGACCACGGCGTGGTAATCGTCCAGTCCCTCCTGCTGGTTGGTGTGGATCTGGCCGATCAGGATCAGCGTGTTGCGCATCAGGATGCCCGCCAGCCCGATCAGCCCCAGAATTGCGTTGAAGCCGAATGGCTGTTCGAACAGCAGCAGGACCGGCACGGCGCCGACCAGCCCCAGCGGAGCGGTCAGGAACACCATCGTCGTTGCCGCCAGGGATCGTGTCTGAAGCACGATCACCAGCAGCGTCAGCGCGATCATGATCGGGAACAGCGGGACGAGCGCCGCGTTGGCCTTGCCTGCATCCTCGATATTGCCGCCGGCTTCGATCCGGTAGCCGGCGGGCAGCCTGGATATGATCGGCGCCAGTGCCTGCTGGATCTCCATCGAGACCTGCGGCGGCTGGAGGGATTCGTCGATATCGCTCCGCACCGTGATCGTCGGCGTGCGGTCGCGGCGTCTTAGGATCGGATCTTCCGCGCGGACCTCGACCTTGCCGATCTGGCTGAGCGGGATCAGGCGGCCGTCGTGACTGGTCAGGGTCAGGTCACCCAGCCGGGCCGGATCCAGGCGTTCCGGGCCGGAGGCACGCGCCACGACATCGACGGTGCGGATGTCTTCCCGCACCTGGGTAACGGGGACGCCGGTCAGCAGAAACTGAAGCTGCTCGCCGGCATCGCTGGGCGTCAGGCCGATCAGGCGCAGGCGATCCTGGTCCAGGACGAAATGGACGGTCGGCACGCGTTCGCCCCAGTCCTGGTTGACCTGACGGGTATGCGGGTTGGCGCGCATCACTGCCTGGACCTCGTCGGCTATGCCGCGCAGGACAGCCGTGTCGGGTCCCATGACCCGGAAATTGACGAGGAAGCGTGAATACGGACCGAAGACGAGTTGCGTCGCGCGCAGGCGCGCTTCGGGCGCCAGCCCCTCGGCGATCCGTTCGCGCAGCCGAAGCTTCAGGCGGTCGCGCGCTTCGGCGTCCGGCGTCAGGACGATGATCTTGGCGAACGACGGGTCCGGCAGTTCCGGGTTGTAGGACAGGACGAAGCGGGCCGCTCCCCGGCCGATATAGCTGGAGACGATCTCGGCTTCCGGCTGCTGCTTCAGCCAGTCCTCGACCTTCGCGGTGGCGGCACTGGTCGCGGCGATGCTGCTCCCTTCCGGCATCTGGACCTCGACCAGGACCTCCGGCCGGTCGGAGTTCGGGAAGAACTGCTGCTTGACCGACCCCATGGCGATGCCCGCTAGCACGAGCGCGGCGACGACGGCTCCGGCGACGACGAACTTGTGGCGGATCGACCAGCCGACCAGGCGGCGGAGCCGCCGGTAGTTCGGCGTGGCGTAGATCGCGGCATGCCCGCCGGGAACGGGCTTGATGTCGGGCAGCATCTTGAC
>DASQKT010000014.1:0-7906 GCA_035630415.1 Skermanella sp. | reverse complement strand
TGCCGGATGACTTTGAACTGCGGTTATGGCTCTGTCTTCAATACAGTACCCGTCTTGAACGCATCCTGTCTTGAATGCAGTACTTAGCGCTATTTTATTGAGCGTTCGACTGAACACCCAACTGGGCAAAATTTGCCGGGTGGCTACCGAATCCAGCCTGTTTTAACCATCCCTTTACGGAAATATCGTTACGTTTCAGGCTCATGACGGCCAGGGCCGGCGGGTGCTTCCGCAGTCCGCCGATCCGACCTCATAGGACGTTGCCTGGGGGCAGCCAAGCTTGAACACGTTTCTCCAGACCCTGCGCAATCTAGGCCCGGTACGGCTTGCCGCCATGGGAGTGGTAGCGCTTGGACTGATTGGTTTCTTCTTTTATCTGATGACGCGCCTGTCCACGCCGGACATGGCCCTGCTTTACAGCGAGCTGGACCCCAAGGACGGCGGCGCCATTGTCCGCCAGCTCGAGGAACAGAAGGTCCCCCACCAAGTCAACCCGGAAGGCACCAGGATCATGGTGCCGGCCGATCAGGTCGGACGCCTTCGGATGGTGATGGCGCAGGCAGGATTGCCGGCCGGCGGCTCCATCGGCTACGAGATCTACGACAAGCCGGAAGGCTTCGGCACCACCAGCTTCGTCCAGGGCGTCAACCATCTGCGGGCGACCGAGGGGGAGCTGGCGCGAACGGTGGCGACCCTGGGGCCGGTCCAGCAGGCGCGCGTCCATCTGGTGCTGCCCAAGCGCGAGATGTTCAGCCGCACCCAGCAGACCGCGACCGCCAGCGTCTTCCTGAAGCTGCGGTCCGGACAGCAGTTGAAGCGCGAGCAGGTCGTGGCGATCCAGCACCTGATCGCCGCCGCCGTTCCCCAGCTGGAACCGAACCAGATCTCCATCATCGACGACCGCGGCAACCTGCTGGCACGCGGCATGGGCACCGGCGCCGAGGCCAATACCCAGGCCAATGCCGACGAGAAGAAGCAAGCCTACGAGCAGCGGACGACCCGCGTGATCGAGGATCTGCTGTCGCGCTCGCTGGGATTCGGCAAGGTCCGGGCGGAAGTCACCGCCGACCTCGACTTCGACCGCATCACCACCAGTTCCGAGATCTTCGACCCGGAAAGCCAGGTAATACGGTCGACCCAGACGGTCGAGGACAACAATGAAGCGACCGACCGCGACGCGCTCGATCCGGTGACGGTGGCCAACCAGTTGCCGACCGGCGACACCAACCAGAGCGCCACGGGCGCCTCCAGCAAGACCAAGGGCGCGCGGACCGAAGAGACCATCAACTACGAGATCAGCAAGACGGTCAAAAGCCATGTCCGGGAATCCGGACAAGTGCGCCGCCTGTCGGTCGCGGTCCTAGTCGACGGCATGTATACGCCGAACCCCGAAGGCGGCGCCCCGACCTATGCGCCCCGCCCGAAGGAGGAAATGGCCCAGATCGAGGCGCTGGTGCGCTCGGCCATCGGCTTCGACGCGGTGCGCGGCGATACGGTCGAGGTGATCAACATGCGCTTCGCGACGCCGGACGCGGAATTCGCCGACGGATCGGAAGCGATCTTCCTCGGCATGGCGAAGGAGGACCTGTTCCGGATCGCCGAGATGGTGGTGCTGGCCATCGTCGCCATCCTCGTGATCCTGCTGGTGATCCGCCCGCTGATGGCCCGCGCCTTCGAGCGGAACGACGGCAGCTCGGCGGAGGAGGAGGCCGAGCGCCTGCTGACCGACCAGTCGATGGGTCAGGCGCAACTCACGGGGCCGGGAGCCCTGGCGCAGGATCTGGCACTGGAAGACGCCCAGGCCGGCGAGGAACTGGAGCAGATGATCGACATCAACCGCGTCGAGGGCCGCGTGCGGGCATCGTCGCTGCGCAAGGTCGGCGAGATCGTGGACAAGCATCCGGAGGAGGCGGTCTCGATCATCCGAAGCTGGCTCTACCAGGAAACATGAACCGGTGAACGGGGGAATTTGAACCGTGGCAGCGCTGCGCATACGCGAAGATTACCGCACCCTCACCGGTCCGGAGAAAGCCGCCATCATGATGCTGGCGCTGGGGGAGGAGCACGCAACCAAGCTCTTCACCCACATGGACGACGAGGAAATCCGCGAGCTGTCGCAGACCATGGCTAACCTGGGCACGGTCAGTTCCACCATCATCGAGCGCCTGTTCGTCGAGTTCGCCGAGCAGATCTCCTCCACCGGTTCGCTGGTCGGCACCTACGAGAGCACCGAAAGGCTGCTGCTGAAGGTCCTGGACAACGACAAGGTCAACCAGATCATGGAGGATATCCGTGGTCCGGCCGGCCGTACGATGTGGGACAAGCTGGCGAACGTCAACGAGACGGTTCTCGCCAACTACCTGAAGAACGAATACCCCCAGACCGTTGCCGTCGTGCTGTCGAAGATCAAGGGCGAGCACGCCGCCCGCGTCCTGGCCCAGTTGCCGGAAAGCTTCGCGATGGAAGTCGTCATGCGCATGCTGCGCATGGAGTCGGTGCAGAAGGAAGTGCTGGACGACGTCGAGCGCACGTTGCGCACCGAATTCATGTCGAACCTCGCCCGGACCAGCCGCCGCGACGCCCACGAGATGATGGCGGAAATCTTCAACAACCTGGACCGCAACACCGAAAGCCGCTTCCTGGCGGCCCTGGAAGAGCGCAACCGCGACAGCGCCGAACGCATCAAGGCGTTGATGTTCACCTTCGAGGACCTGTCCAAGCTGGACCCGTCCGGCGTCCAGACGCTGCTGCGGGTGGTCGACAAGCCGAAGCTGGGCCTTGCCCTGAAGGGCTCTTCGGAAACGCTGCGCGACCTGTTCTTCACCAACATGTCGGAGCGCGCCGCCAAGATCATGCGCGAGGACATGGCGGCGATGGGTCCGGTGCGGCTGCGCGACGTCGACGAGGCGCAGATGTACATGGTCCAGGTCGCGAAGGACCTTGCCGCCCGAGGCGAGATCGTCATGGCCGAGGGCAAGGGCGAAGACGAGTTGATCTATTAGTGCCGGCACTCACCCCGAACCCTTTGGTCACGATCCGATCATGACATCGACCCGCAGGTTCCTGTTCGATACCGAGTTCGACGCGGATGTGGCGCGCCGGCGGGAGGAGCGTCTCGCCTCCGAAGCGCTGATGCCGAAGCCGCAGCCGCCGCCCGAACCGGAAGAGCCGCCTCCGCCGCCGGAGCCGGTCTTCAAATCGGCCGACCTGCTCCAGGCGCACGAGGACGGCTACGCCGACGGATTCTCCAACGGCAAGGCGGCGGCGGAAGCGGCGGCCACCGCCCGGCTGTCCGCGACGCTGGAGCGGCTGGCCGACCAGCTCGAATACATCGTGCAGAGCGCCGTCGACACGGCGGCCCGCCAGCGCGAGGGCGTGATCGAGATCGGCGCCGCCATCGCCCGCAAGCTGCTGCCCGACCTGTCCAGGCGGCAGGGCACGGCGGAGGCGGAAGCGATGATGAGCGCCGTCATCACCGAACTGATCGACGAACCCCGGATGGTCATCCGGGTCGCCGACGAGGATCTGGACGCGCTGTCCGACCGGATCGACACAATCGCGCAACGGCGTGGTTTCGCCGGGAAGGTCGTGCTGCTGGCCGAACCTTCGGTGGCCGCCGGCGACTGCCGGGTCGAGTGGGCCGACGGCGGGGTGGAGCGGGACAGCGCCCGCCTGTGGAACGACATCGACCAGGCGGTCGTCCGCCTGCTGGGCACCGGCGGACACGCCGCCGATGCTTCGTCCTAACCGCACGCACCCGTAACAGTTATTCAGGAAACGCCAAATGGCCAGCAAGGACAGCTTTTCGCTCGACGAACTCGATGCCGGGTCCCGCGACGTCGGCGAGTTCGACAGCCACGCCGCCAAGGACCTGGAAGCGATCTACGACATTCCGGTGCAGATCTCGGCCGTGCTCGGCAAGGCGACCATGCAGGTCAGCCAGTTGCTGAAGCTGGGCCGAGGCGCTGTCGTGGAACTGGACCGCAAGGTCGGCGAGGCGATCGACATCTATGTCAACAACCGGCTGGTGGCGCGCGGCGAGGTGGTCGTCGTGGAAGACCGGCTCGGCGTGACCATGACCGAAATCATCAAATCCGACCGTTCGTAGAGCGCACCCGCGACGGAGGACCGTAGCGGGATGGTACCTGGGAGAAATTCGTCATGCGATTGCTGATTGTCGGCACCATGGAAGGCTACATCACCGCCGCGGGCAAGATCGCCCACGATCGCGGCGCCAAGGTCTCCTATACCGACGGCATCGACAAGGCGCTGAACGCTTTGCGTGGCGGTCAGGGCGCCGATCTGGTCATGATCGACGTCAAGTTCGACATCGCCCGCCTGATCGACGCCTTGAAGCTGGAACGCATCACGATACCGGTGATCGCCTGCGGCATCGGGACGGACGCGCAGGCGGCCGTGCGCGCCATCCGCGCCGGCGCCCAGGAATACATCCCGCTGCCGCCCGACGCCGAGCTGATCGCCGCCGTGCTGGAAGCGGTCGTCCAGGAAAGCCACGCGATCGTCAGCCGCGATCCCGCCATGGGGTCGGTGCTGAGGATGGCCGACCAGATAGCGCCCAGCGATGCCTCCGTCCTGATCACCGGGGAGAACGGCACCGGCAAGGAGCTGATGGCGCGCTACATCCACCGGAAGAGCCGGCGGTCCGACAAGGTGTTCGTCGCGGTCAACTGCGCCGCCATCCCCGAACACCTGCTGGAAAGCGAGCTGTTCGGCCATGAGAAGGGCGCCTTCACCGGCGCCGTCGCCCGGCGCGTCGGCAAGTTCGAGGAAGCCAACGGCGGCACGCTGCTGCTGGACGAAATCAGCGAGATGGACATCCGGCTCCAGGCGAAGCTGCTGCGCGCCATCCAGGAGCGGGAGATTGACCGGGTCGGCGGCAGCCATCCGGTAAAGATCGACATCCGCGTGCTCGCCACCTCCAACCGCAAGCTGGAGGAGGAGGCACGGGCCGGCCGGTTCCGCGAGGATCTTTACTTCCGCCTCAACGTCGTCAACCTGCGCCTGCCGCCCTTGCGCGAACGCCCCGCCGACATCCTGGCGCTGTCGGTCCACTTCGCCAAGAAGTACGCCGAGGTCAACGGGCTGCCGGAAAAGCACCTGACCGCCGAGTCCCTGGACATGCTGAAGGTCCACCCCTGGCGCGGCAATGTCCGCGAACTGGAAAACACGATGCACCGCGCGGTGCTGCTGTCGCGCGGCCCGTCGATCGATACCGACGCGATCCTGCTGACCGACAGCGGCCCGGCGCCGGGAGCGGAACCCGCTCCCGTACCGGTTCCCGTGGCGCCACCCGTCGTGGAAGTGCCGCCGGCGGCATTGGCCGCCGCTCGCGCTGCGGCGGGATACGCGGCCTATGGCGGCGGCAGGATCATGGCCCCTGCCCCGCCGCCGGTCAGCGCCCCGGCCGCTGCGGGGCTGCCGGGCAACCTGACCGGACTGGTCGGCCGCACGGTGGCCGCCGTGGAGCGCGACCTGATCATCGACACGCTGCACCACTGCGTCGGCAACCGCACCCATGCCGCTAACATCCTGGGCATCTCGATCCGGACCCTGCGGAACAAGCTGAAGCAGTACAGCGAGGAAGGCGTCGCCGTCCCGCCGCCGGGCGACGTGGAAAGGTACGCCTCGTGAGCGGACACGGCACCCTTAAGCCGGCCGCCGGGACGGTCGCGTCATGAGCGACCAGACCGGCGCCAGCAATTTCAACGCGGCGGAGCTGTTCCACACCGCCAAGGGAATGCTGATTCGCGGCGACATCGCACTGGCGATCGGCCTTGTCATGATCCTGGTGGTCATGATCCTGCCGATGCCGTCGGTCCTGCTGGATATCCTTCTGGCGCTGTCGATGACGATGTCGGTGCTGATCCTGATGACGGTGCTGTTCATCCAGAAACCGCTGGAGATCAGCTCCTTCCCGACCATCCTGCTGATCACGACGCTGCTGCGCCTGTCGCTCAATCTGGCATCGACGCGCCTGATCCTAGCCCATGGCCACGAAGGTCCCGACGCGGCGGGCGCCGTGATCGAAGCCTTCGCCGGCTTCGTCATGGGCGGCAACTTCGTCATCGGCGTGATCGTCTTCGCGATCCTGACCATCGTCAACTTCGTCGTCATCACCAAGGGGTCGGGCCGTATCGCGGAAGTCGCCGCGCGCTTCACCCTGGACGCGATGCCCGGCAAGCAGATGGCGATCGACGCCGACCTGTCGGCCGGCATGATCGACGAGCCGGAGGCACGGCGCCGCCGCAAGGAGCTGGAAGAGGAAAGCGCGTTCTTCGGCTCGATGGACGGTGCGTCCAAGTTCGTGCGCGGCGATGCCTCCGCCGGTCTGATGATCACCTTCATCAACGTGATCGCCGGCATGATCATCGGCATCGCGCAGAACGACCTGACCTTCATGGTCGCCGCCGACACCTATACCCGGCTGACCATCGGCGACGGCTTGGTGTCGCAGATTCCGGCGCTGATCATCTCGGTCGCCGCCGGTCTGCTGGTGTCCAAGGCCGGCGTTTCCGGCTCGGCGGACAAGGCGCTGTTCGGCCAGCTCAGCGGCTATCCGACGGCGCTGGGGCTGTCGTCGGCCATGCTGTTCGCGCTGGGCATGCTGCCGGGCATGCCGTTCATCCCGTTCATTGCGCTGGCCGGCGCCACCGGCTTCGCAGCCTATTACCTGCCGAAGATGCGCGAGCGCCAGTCGAAGGAAAGCGCCGAGATGGCGATGGAGGACGCGGTCCCGGCTCCCATCGCGGACGAGCCGATCGGAACCGCCCTGTCGATCGACTCGGTCCGGCTGGAACTGGGCTACGCCCTGCTGACGCTGATCAACACCGCCAACGAAGGCTTCCGCCTGACCGATCAGATCAAGGGCCTGCGCCGCCAGCTTGCCGGCGAGGTCGGGTTCGTCCTGCCCTCGGTCCGCATCCAGGACAACCTTCAGCTTCCGCCCAACACCTATGTCGTGCGGATCAAGGAGATCGAGTCGGGCCGGGGCGATATCCGGCCCAACATGCTGCTGGTGATGGACCCGCGCGGCGAGGCGATCTCGCTGCCCGGCGAAGCCACGGTGGAGCCGACCTTCGGCCTGCCCGCCATGTGGATCGAGCAGAGCTACCGCGAGGAGGCGCTGTTCAAGGGCCTGACCGTGGTCGATGCCTGCACGGTCATCACGACGCACCTGACGGAAGTCATCAAGGACAACATGCCCGACCTGCTCTCCTACGCGGAGACGCAGAAGCTGCTGGACGAGATCGGACGCGAGAGCCAAAAGCTGGTGGCGGACGTCATTCCGGGCCAGATCACGATGGGCGGGCTTCAGCGCGTGCTCCAGAACCTGCTGGGCGAGCGCGTATCGATCCGCGACTTGGGCACCATCCTGGAAGGCGTGTCGGAGGCCTGCGGCTTCACCCGCAACATCACGGCGATCACCGAACATGTCAGGACCCGGCTGGCCCGCCAGATCTCGGAATCCAACACCAACGAGGCCGGGTTCATCCCGCTGATCACCCTGTCGCCGGACTGGGAACAGGCCTTCGCGGAGTCGATCGTCGGCGACGGCGACGACCGGCAGCTTTCCATGGCGCCGTCGCGCCTTCAGCAATTCATCACCAATGTGCGTCAGACTTTCGAACGGCACGCCATGATGGGAGAAACCCCGGTGCTGCTGACCAGCCCCGGTGTGAGACCCTATGTACGGTCGATCATCGAACGTTTCCGTCCGGCGACCATCGTGATGTCGCAGAACGAAATCCACCCAAAGGCGAAGATCCGCACGTTGGGACAAATCTAAAGTTATGTAACTAAAGACGTGGGCCAGAAGTTACGGGAATTGACGGTCTGGCAACGATGATCTGGCAGAATCGGCCGCAGGACATGGAAAGGTAGAAAT
>DASQKT010000013.1:0-3719 GCA_035630415.1 Skermanella sp. | reverse complement strand
ACCTGATAGTCGCTCTGGATCGAGAACAGCCGGCCCTGATACGCAACCAGGAAGCTGCCGCCCTGTTCGGCATCGTTGTTCCGCTGGGCGTAGCCGCCTTCCTTCAGGCAGTTCCGGACCTCGTCCACGAAGTCCATCACCATGTAGCGGAAGACGTCCATGCCTTCGGGGCGGGGCGGCGGGCGCAGCCGGAAAGCCAGCAACTGGCCCATCCGGAAGGAACTGGTGAAGCCGATCAGGAAATCACCGTTGCGGAAGACTTTTGCATCGGCGCGTACGGTGATGTCCAAGCCCGAAACCCCGGCGCTGTCGCCGCCCATCCATACGCGGCGGCCGTCGATCAATCCTACGATACAGGTCATTGTTTCCCCGGATTGGCAAATTAACCAATCCAAGATCCTGCATCGTGGTTAACAACGCGTTACCGACCTGCGGCGTTCGATTATCGCCGGCCACCCGGCCGCTTGCCCTTACCCTTGCTGGTAAGGCCTTCGCGGGCGATCATGTCCTTCTTGAACTGTTCGAAGGCGAAGAAGATGCTGATGATCCCATCGGCGGTGCCGTCGCCGTAATAGACGTCCATCTTCGTCCGTCCTTCCGGCTTCTTGACCATCTGATCGTAGCGGCCGAAGACGGCATTGAAGATGTCGCAGAAATCCTGATCGGTGAACTTGTAGGCGTTCGCCTCGATATTGGCGACGATTATACCCGTGAAGCTCTGGCGCTGCTGGTTGAACTGCCTGAAGCGCAGCAGCATCCGGATGAAGATCTTGTCCGCCAGCATGCTCATCGTCTCGTCGGCCCGGATCAGCGGCCATGTCTGGGCGTCGTCGTCGGTGCCGATGGTGGCGAAGATCGCCTGAGCCTGACTGTTCAGCATCTCGTATTCGGCATTGCTGAACAGGTTGACGATGTTGCGCTGAATGCCGCGTACGATCACCTGCGGAAAGTACTTCCCGCTGCCGGGGTCCATGCGCGACGGGATGCTGGTGATCAGCAGCGAGAAGACGAACCGCGTCAGAAAATCCTTGCGCCGCGCGTCCGGGTTGTAGGCTCGCGTGCCGATCTTGTCGATGCAGAGCCGGCAATTGGCCTTGAAGGCGGGTAGAGTCTTTGGCCAGAATCCCTCGATCAGGTTGAACGCCCGGTCCAACTCTTCCTTCGTAATATGATCCTTGCGGTCGAACTGGACCGAAAGCGCCTCATAAAAGGTCCGGATCAGCGTGCGCGCCAGATCATGCTGGGTCTCGTGAAACGTGTCTTCGGCCATGTTCTTGCTTCAATTGAATGCCGGAGGATATGGATCTGGTCCGCCCCCTCGCCACGTGGGGGCATCATGTGTGCCGCCGCAGTTAAGGAAGAATTACAACGATGCCAAACCATCTCCGGTACCCATGCGACCCATCGCCGCGTGTGTCCGTCCCATGCGCCCAAGGCAACGCGGAAGTGCGTGAATCCGCCCGTTTCCGTGGGTTTGCCAAAGTTTGAGAGATTGCCAGGGGCGGCTTGAGGGGTCATAAATCGCAACCGCAAAGCATGGCCCGCCCGCGAGCTGCCCACGGAGGCGAAGAAGAAAATATGCCTGAGAAAACCTACGACGTCGTCGTCATCGGCGGTGGACCCGGCGGTTACGTTGCCGCCATCCGCGCCGCACAGCTTGGCCTGAAGACGGCCTGCGTCGAACAGCGCAAGACGCTCGGCGGCACCTGCCTCAATGTCGGCTGCATTCCGTCCAAGGCGCTGCTGACCAGCTCCGAGAAGTTCGAGGAAGCCAAGCACACTTTCGCAGGTCACGGCATCAAGCTCGGCTCGGTCGAGCTGGACCTGCCGACCATGATGGCCAACAAGAACAAGGTCGTCAAAGACAACACCGCCGGCATCGAGTTCCTGTTCAAGAAGAACAAGATCGACTGGCTCAAGGGCAAGGGCCGCATCTCCGCCAAGGGTGAAGTCACCGTCGAGGGTGAGGGTGGCGCCGAGGTTATCGGTGCTAAGAACATCATCATCGCCACCGGTTCGGAATCGATCCCGGTCGCCGGCGTCGAGGTCGACGAGCAGCGCATCGTGACCTCCACCGGCGCGCTTGAACTGACGGAAGTGCCGAAGCGCCTCGCGGTGATCGGCGGCGGCGTCATCGGGCTGGAACTGGCGTCAGTCTGGGGCCGCCTCGGCGCCGAAGTGACGGTGATCGAGTATCTCGACCGCATCCTGCCGGGTCTCGACGGCGAAGTGTCCAAGCAGATGCATCGCATCCTGGGCAAGCAGGGCTTCACCTTCAAGCTCGGTACCAAGGTCACCGGCGCCGCCGCCGGCAATGCCGGCATCACCCTGACGGTCGAGCCGTCCAAGGGTGGCGAGCCGCAGCAGGTCGAAGCCGACGTCGTCCTGGTCGCCATCGGCCGCCGTCCCTACACCGCCGGCCTGGGCCTGGAAGAGATGGGGATCGAGGTCAACGCTCGCGGCCGCATCGTCACCGATGCCCATTGGCAGACCAACGTCCCCGGCGTCTACGCCATCGGCGACGTGATCGAAGGCCAGATGCTTGCCCACAAGGCGGAGGACGAAGGCGTCGCGGTGGCGGAGTTCATCTCCGGCCAGTCGGCCCACATCAACTACGACGCCATTCCAGGCATCGTCTATACATGGCCGGAAGCCGCCGCCGTCGGCAAGACCGAGGAAGAGCTGAAGTCGGCGGGCGTCAAGTACAAGGCCGGCAAATTCCCCTTCACCGCCAACGGTCGTGCCCGCGCGCTGGGTTACACCGACGGCTTCGTGAAGATCCTGGCCGATGCCGCGACCGACCGGGTGCTGGGCGTCCACATCGTCGGCCCGAGCGCCGGCGACCTGATCGCCGAAGTAACCCTGGCGATGGAGTTCGGCGCGTCGGCCGAAGACATCGGCCGCACCTGCCACGCGCACCCGACCTTGGCCGAGGCCGTCAAGGAAGCAGCATTGGCGGTGGATGGCCGGCCGATCCACATCTGATCCGGCGCCCACTTCCGCGTTCCGCCTTACGGTGGTGCTATGCCTTGCCGAGGTTCTCGGCATGGCGGGCACCATGACATTCCCGGCTCTTCTGCCCGCCTTCTTCGCTCAATGGGGAATCGGGAATGTCGAGGCGGGCTGGATCAACGGGGTGTTCCACGGCGGCTATGTCGCCGCCGTGCCCGTTCTGGTAACTTTGACCGACCGGGTAGATCCCCGGCGGATATACCTGTTTTCGACAGCCATCAGCGCGCTGGCCCTGCTGGGCTTCGCCTTCTTCGCCGATGGCCTGTGGAGCGCCTCGTTGTACCGGGCGATCGGCGGAGTAGGGCTGGCAGGGACCTATATGCCGGGCCTCCGCATCCTGTCGGACAATACCGCCGGACCGCGCCAGGGCCGCTATCTCTCCTTCTACACCGCCTGCTATGCGCTGGGTTCCAGCACCTCGGTCCTGCTCGCCGGTCTGGTTGGGGGAGCAATGGATTGGCGCGCCGCCTTCGCGGCCTCCGCCGCAGCCACGGCGGTGGCGCTCGTCCTGTCGTGGTGGGGCATCCCCAAGGCGGGGCCGGAGCGGGCGCTGCCGCCGCAGGCGTTGCTGGATTTCCGGCCCGTGCTGCGCAACCGGCCGGCCATGGGCTATATCCTGGCCTATTCCGCCCACTGCTACGAGTTGTTCGGCCTGCGCGCGTGGCTGGTCGCCTTCCTGGCCTTCGCTTATGCCCTCAACCATGGGG
>DASQKT010000012.1:0-3096 GCA_035630415.1 Skermanella sp. | reverse complement strand
GTTGTGGAATTCCTGGAAGCTCACAAGCACACACCTGTCCGGTTGGTGCTCGACAGCCCCGGCGGCTACGCTCGGGCTGCCGACCGGGTGCGTCAGGCCGTGCTGGAGCATGGCGAAGTCGGCACCGTCGTCGCCGGCTACAATCTTTGCGCTTCCGCTTGCACGGCGATCTTCGCGGCCGGACGTCACCGCGCCGCCGGCGAGAACGCGCGGTTCGTCTTCCACCGGGCACGTGTCGTCCTCGGTCCCATCTCCTTCGATGATCCGTTCGGCGGCGATCCGGACCGCTATCACGTTCCTGCTGACGATGGCGCCATAGCGTCGGCGCTTGACGGCTTCCTTGGGCGCTCCGACGCCCTGGAAAGCGGAGAGGCCGAGGCGTCGGCACTTGACCTCGACCGTATCGTGCCGGGGTGGATCACCGAGCTGCTGCCTTCCGACGCTCCTATCTGAAGGGTGGAACTCGATGTCCATTGGCACCAAACCAAGGGCAGCGTTGTTTCTCGGTCGGTCAGTCAATTCAAGGGGGGAAACATGTCGATCGTCGCCTGGATCATACTTGGTCTCATTGCCGGCTGGATCGCGAGCAAGATCATGCATGGCAGCAGTTCGGGCCTTGTGACCAATCTCGTGCTCGGCATCGTGGGCGCGTTCGTTGGCGGCATCCTGTTCAGTGCGGTTGGCGGAAGGGGAGTGACGGGCTTCAACATCTGGAGCCTGATCGTCGCCGTCATAGGAGCCATCGTCGTCCTTTGGATCTACAACGCCGTGACAAGCCGGCGCCGCGTCTGAGTGCAACGGACCGGCTTCCGCTTTCCTGAAGTATCGAGGAAGCCGGTTCTTTTCGCTTAACAGGCTCACCTGGCCGGGGTGTTGCGGCGAAATGTCTGCATTCTGACAGCCATCAATGTTGCATAGCAGCAAAAGTTATCGCACGATGTTGCCGATGCAATTCCGCTGGAGTGGACAGATCGATGGTTGCCACCAAGACTCCGAGAAAGACTTCCACGCCAGCCGCCGCGAAATCCGCTGGCCGGGTGAAAACCCCCACTGAAACTGCTCCGGTAGTGCTGCCGGTAAGCGAAAAGGTTGTGAAAGAGGCAGCACTTCCCGTAAGCGAGGCGGTCGTAAACGAAGCGCCCGTAAGCGAAGCAGTCGAGCCGCCGCAGCCTGAAGCAGCACCCGAACCAGTCGTGGCCGCAGTTGCAGAGCCCGCCGTGATACCTGAGCCCGTAGTAGCCGTCGTCGCGGCCGAGCCCGAACCGGCTTCCGAGCCGGAGGAACCGGAAGATGCCGGGATTGCGGTCGATGAGGGCGTCGAGCAGCTTGCCAGCCTCACCGAGCAGGTCATCTACGAAGCGGAAGCCATCGCCGGCGAAGCCGCGCATAACTTCCAGGTCGCCTTCAAGGCAGTGACGGACGCGCAGAGCGTCGTTCCGGCGCTGAGCGGGATCAACACCTACCTGCACCGGTCCGTCCGGATCAACGCGCAGTTCGTGGAAGAGTTCGCGGGCGTCCGCTCTCCGGTCGATCTCGTCAACCTTCAGGTCCGCTTCCTGGAGGAACATCGCCTTGCCATGCTGGAATTCACCCAGAGCTGGACGTCAGGGAAATCCGCGGCCTGAGCCTGCGACACCTGTAGCGCGGCTGTCGCACCGACTGTCGCGCCAAGGCTGGCCCCTCCATAAAAACCCGCCTGATATCAGCCCTTTAGGCTGATGGCACGGCGGTTGCTCTCCTTCCCATCGGAGCCCGGACAACATGGGCCGAACCGATGGGAGGAAGCGACTATGCAGCTCAATCGCGAAGAGCTTCTGCAAAGCTACCGCACCATGTATACGATCCGCGAGTTCGAGGAGCGTGTGCATAGCGAGTTTTCCGAAGGCGGCATTCCCGGATTCGTCCACCTCTACGCGGGGGAGGAAGCATCCGCCGTCGGCGTGTGCAGCCACCTGGACGACCGCGACAACATCGCCAGCACCCACAGGGGCCACGGCCACTGCATCGCAAAGGGCTGTGACGTCAACGGCATGATGGCCGAGATCTTCGGCCGGGGCGACGGTCTGTGCGGCGGCAAGGGCGGCTCGATGCATATCGCCGACCTGTCCAAGGGCATGATGGGCGCCAACGGCATCGTCGGCGGCGGCCCGCCGCTGATCTGCGGTGCCGCCCTGACCGCCAAGACCCTGAAGACCGGCGGCGTCGCCGTCGCTTTCGTCGGCGATGGCGCATCCAACCAGGGCACCACCCTGGAAAGCTACAACCTTGCCAAGGTCTGGAACCTTCCCGCGATCTTCGTGGTGGAGGACAACGGCTATGCCGAATCGACCGCCAGCGTCTGGGCCGTGGCCGGCGACCAGTCCAAGCGCGCGGCCGCCTTCGGGATGCCGTCCTATGAGCTGGACGGCAACGACTTCTTCGCGATCCATCAGGCCGCCGGCGAAGCGGTCGAGCGGGCGCGCGGCGGCGGCGGTCCTAGCCTGATCCACGTCCACCTGACCCGCTACTTCGGACACTTCGAGGGCGACGCCATGACATACCGTCAGGCGGGCGAAATTGATGTGGCGCGCCGCGAGCGCGATCCCCTGCGCTTCTTCCGCCAGCGCGTGACCGAGGCCGGCGTCCTCGAAGCCCACCAGCTCGACGAGATCGAGAGCGAGGTCAAGAGCCTGATCGATCAGTCGGTCGTCCTGTCGAAAGCGGCTCCGCCGCCGACGCCGGAACGCCTGCTGACCGACGTCTATGTCTCGTATTGAGGGGAGGCCGATATGTCGAAGAAGTCTTATCGTCAGGCGATCAACGAAGCACTGGCGCAGGAAATGCGGCGCGACCCCACCGTCATCGTGATGGGCGAGGACAACGCCGGCGGCATGGGTGCTCCCGGCGATGACGACGCCTGGGGCGGGGTGCTGGGCGTCACCAAGGGGCTGATGCCGGAATTCGGCCGCGACCGCGTGCTGGATACGCCGATCACTGAAAGCGCCTTCATCGGCGCCGCCGTCGGCGCCGCCGCGACCGGCCTGCGGCCAGTGGCCGAGCTGATGTTCGTGGACTTCCTGGGCGTCTGTTTCGACCAGATCTTCAATCAGGCGGCCA
>DASQKT010000011.1:0-6649 GCA_035630415.1 Skermanella sp. | reverse complement strand
TGGGCGGAGACGTTGATCGCGATGCGCGGGACCGTCAGTCCCGAGCGGCGCCAGTCGGCGATCTGCTTGAGCGCCAGCGCGAAGACCACTTCGCCGACGGCCCCGATCAGGCCGCAGCTTTCCGCGATCGGGATAAACTGAACGGGCGACACGTCGCCCAGGTTGGGATCGTGCCAGCGCAGCAGCGCTTCCGCGCCGACCACGGCGCCGGTCCGGATATCGACCTGCGGCTGGTAGCACAGGCGCAGGGTCCGCATCTCGATGGCGAGCCTCAGCCCCGTCTCCAGCGTCAGGCGCTGGAGCGCCACCACCTTCATTTCCTCGGCGAAGAACTGGTACTGGTTGCGGCCCCGTTCCTTGGCCCTGTACATGGCGGTATCAGCGTGCTTGAGCAGGGAGACGCTGTCTTCGCCGTCGTCGGGGAAGACGCTGATGCCGATGCTGGCCGACACGAACAGGCTCTTGCCCCCGATATTGAACGAGCCGCCGATGAAGTCCACGATGCGGCCGGCTATCGAGTTGATCTTCTTCAGCTCGACGTCCATCAGCACCACGACGAACTCGTCGCCGCCCAGCCGCGCCAGGGTATCGCCATCCCTGACGCAGCTCCGCAGGCGTTCGGTCGCCTGCTTCAGCAACTGGTCGCCGACATCGTGGCCCAGGCTGTCGTTGATGACCTTGAAATTGTCCAGGTCGATGAACAGGACGGCCAGATTGGCGTTCCGCCGCTTCGCCTGGGCGACATCGTGCTTCAGCCGGTCCATCAGCAGGCTGCGGTTCGGGATGCCGGTCAATTCGTCGTGGGTGGCCAGGAACTCGATCCGGCGCTGGGAAGTCTTGATCGCCGTGATATCGCTGAAGATGGCGACGTAATTGACGACGACGTTGTTGTCGTCCCTGACGGAATTGACGGTCAGCCACTCCGGATAGATCTCGCCGTTCTTTCGGCGGTTGTAGATTTCACCCTGCCAGCAGCCCTGCTCCGACAGGCTGCGCCACATCAGTTCATAGAATTCCTTGCCGTGTCTGCCCGATTGCAGGATGCGGGTGTTCTGGCCGATCACCTCCCCATGGGTATAGCCGGTGATCTGGCAGAAGGCGTCGTTGACGGTCACGATCTTGCCCGAGGCATCGGTGATCGAGATCGCCTCCCCCGCGCGGTCGAACACCTTGGCGGCAAGCCTCAACTGCTCCTCCGCCTGCCGTTTCATCGTCACGTCGTTCGACTGGATGCAGATCGCCCGCACGGCGCCGCCGCTGTCGAAGATGGGGAAACGGACGGAATCCAGCCAGATCGTGGCATTGCCGAGTTCGAACTTGTCCGCGACCTCGATCGCGGAGAGCTGCCGCATGACGTCCAGCTCGCGGTTGCGCAGCGAAACGGCGATTTCATGGGTGAACAATTGCTGATCGGTCTTGCCGATGACGTCGGCCGCCTTGAGGCCGAACAGCTCTTCGAACTTGAGGTTGACGAACTCGTAATATCCGGCGGCGTCCTTGAGCGACACCGCGGCGGACGAATGGTTCATGATCGACAGCAGCCGTTCCTGGCTTTCCCGGATCAGCTCCTGGGCCACCACCAGATCCGTGTGATCGACCACGACCAGGACGACGCTCTTGGGGCATCCGGTCGGGTTGAGCGCCGGGGTCACGAACACCTGGAAGGTCTGCTTGCCGGACAGGATCTGGAAGCTCTCCTTGCTCTGGGTGGCCAGCGCGGCGGACAGGTTCCTGTCGATGCTATCCAGGAAGGCCGGCAGCTTCAGCCGGCTCAGGTGCAGTCCTGTCGCGGACGGCGGCAGATCGTAGGTGCGGATCGCGGCGCCGTTGGCCCGTTTCAGGAAAAGCTCCGGGTCGAACACCATGATCGGAAAGTCGAGGGTGTTGTAGACGCTCTCGAAATCGCTGTTGATCGCGGACAGTTCCGCCGACTTGATCAGGCTTTCCTCGTTGACGCTGACCAGTTCCTCGTTGGTCGCCTGCAATTCCTCGTTCGACGCTTCAAGCTCCTCATTTGTCGCCTGAAGCTCCTCGTTGGATGCCTGGACCTCCTCGTTGAGCGCCTGCATCTCCTCGTTGGAGGCGGCCATCTCCTCCATCAGGGTCTGGAGATGCTCCCGTGTCGAGGCCAGTTCGTCCTCGACGAATCTTTCCGCCTGATC
This sequence comes from Skermanella sp., assembly GCA_035630415.1. Lineage (GTDB taxonomy): Bacteria > Pseudomonadota > Alphaproteobacteria > Azospirillales > Azospirillaceae > Skermanella. The sequence continues at coordinate 4,487 of DASQKT010000011.1, read as the reverse complement.
CTGGGCGCCGGTATCGCCCGCGGTGGGCGCCGGGTCGTTTCGGACCGACTGTTCGAACACCACCAGATAGGTGCTGTTCTCCGGCTGCGCATCGACCGGATGGATGGCCAGCCGCCAAAGCTCCCGGTCCAGGGAGGAGATCCGACGGTTGCGGCTGTAGGCGCTGGACTGCTTGCGCCGCGCCCGGTTGAGGGTGGTCAGGATCTCGTTGGCGAGTTCCGGCACGATCAACTGGGCAAGGTTCATTTCCGGCGCGCCGGACGGAAAATTGATGAAACGCGAGACCGCGCCGTGGCTGTGCAGGATACGGCAGCTCGCGTCGACCAGCATCGCCGGGCCGAAATGGTCGGCGATGGCACGCAGGAAAATGCGCTCGCTCGTCCGGTCGGAGCTTTTGTACTCGGTCTTCGGGACCTTGAGCTGGCCCCGGACCAGCTTGCCGATATTGATCGGGCGGCTCTGGCCGCGCGGCCGGAAAATGCGGGCGCGGCGGTCGACGGAGGAAAACAGGGCTTCCTGCTGGCTCACGGTTTCCGACCGCCCGAGGAACAGAAAACCCTCGTCGCGCAGCGAATAGCGCAGGATGGACAGGACCTTGGCCTGAAGGTCGTTGTTGAAGTAGATCATGACGTTGCGGCACGTCACGAGATCGAGGCGGAGGAACGGGGGATCGACCGTGATGTCCTGGCGGGCGAAGGTGACCAGATCCCGCAGTTCCTTGGTCGGTTCGAAGCCGTTGCCGCTGGAAACGAAGTATTTGGCGACATATTCGGGCGCCATCTCGGCCATGGCGGTCTGGTTGTAGATGCCGCGCCGCGCCACGCTCAGGGCGTTGTTGTCGATGTCGGTGGCGAAGACCTGAAGGCGGCCGGATGCGCGTTTCTCCGCGATGATTTCCGAAAAGACGATCGCCAGCGAGTAGGCTTCCTCGCCGGTGGCGCAGCCGACCACCCAGATGCGGATCTCCTCGCAGGGCTGCTTCCGCGCCACGATCTCGCGGGCGAAGCGTTCCAGCGTGCGGAAGGCATCCTTGTCGCGGAAGAACTCGGTAACCGAGATCAGCGTTTCCTTGGCAAGGGCGTCCAGTTCCTCGGGATGCCGCTCGGTCCGGCTGAGATATTCCGCCAACGTGCCGGTTTCGGTGGCGACCATCCGGCGTTGCAGCCGGCGCTGGACGGTGGCTATCTTGTAGCTCGAGAAGTCGATCTTGGTCCGCTGCCGGACCCGTTCGAACAGATCGGACAGTTCGGCCGATTTCTGCTCGCCGCCGTTCAGGTCGGGGAGCGTCCCCGGAAAGCGCACCAGCCGCTCCAGCTCCCGGCCGATCTGGTCCGGAGAGACGATGCGGTCGGCAACGCAGGCGTCGATGGCGGAGCGGGGCATGCCGTCGTACTTGGCCGTCTCGGGCACCTGGACGAAGGTGATGCCGCCCGCCGACTTGATCGCGCGCAGCCCACGGGTGCCGTCCGATCCCGTGCCGGACAGGATGATCCCGATGGCCCGTTCCTCGTACTCCTCGGCCATGGACTGGAACAGGAGGTTGACCGAGGGCTTGGGCGCCACTTCCGGCGACGGCGTGCTGAGCAGGAAGCGGCCAGCCTTGAATACCAGGTTGTAGCCCGGCGGGATGATGTAGATGACATCCAGCGCCGGCAGTTCCCCGTCGGTCAGTTCCCGCACCGGAAGCCGCGTTTCGCGCGACAGGATCTCGGCCATCAGGCTGCGATGGGTGGGCGACATGTGCTGGGCCACGACGTAGATGCAGCCGAGGTCGGGGAGCAGCCCGGCTACGAACTGGCTCAACGCTTCCAGCCTGGCTCAACGCTTCCAGCCCGCCGGCCGAAGCTCCGATCCCTACTACATGGGGCTTGTTGTCGGTCTTGATATCCACGTCGGTCCTGTCGGGCAGCGGCGATCCGGTTCGCAGGGCCGGGATGACCAGCGCGCAACCTCGCCTGCTGCCTGGGGGCGATCATGTCATAGTAATCTATATGAAGTCGATTTCAGACGATGGGGTGGACATCCTGACGCATCGGACATGCGCAAATAAATATCCAAAAAAACGGAAAATTTACTTGCTGCTCAACTTTTGTGTGCATTGCGGTGGAAGGGGGCCTTCTCCTCGCTCCGGAGATCATAGCCACTCCAGCAAGGTGGAGCGGAATTTGCCGGCCGTTATCTTCTCCTCCATGGTCCAGGGCCTGCTGTATCCGGTCTTGACCTCGATCCACTTTTCGAAGGAGCGCCGCGGCGACAGCATCGCCACTCCGGCCTTCTCCACCATCGGCTTGTCGGGATTGCCCGCCCAGGCGACCTCTTGCGGCTGTGCCGGACGGAACCAGTAGAAGCGGACCCAGCCCGAGTTGGGCGAACGGGCTTTGACGGCGGCCATGCCGCTGACCGCCGCCAGCAGCGTCGGCTGGTCGAGAAAGATATCGCCGAGGTGATCGGTGAACGCCACCGCCTCGCGGTTTTCGTTCAGGAGCCAGTCGTCGATGATCCCCATGGCGTCCAGGTCCGGCCCGTCGCCGGCGATCACGACATCGTCGCCCGCCGCCATCGCGAAGGCCTGGGCGTCCATGGTGTCCTTCAGGCGGTCGGCCATCCTGGCGATGCCGTCCAGCGGATCGTCGTGCTCCGCCAGCGCTTCCAGTATCTTGCCGATACGGCGTTCCAGACTGTCGAGCACCTGGAAACGCCGGCTCGCCAGATGCGACGTCAGTCCCAGGCTGTAGGCGTTGGTCAGCGATACGCAGACGGTCCGGCAGTCCGGCGGTAGCAGACGGGTGCCGAGATGGTGACAGGCGACCAGCCCCCACAGACGGCCCGCGACCCGGATCGGTATCGAGAACGAGGCTCCCGCTCCCATATGACCGAGATATTCCAGGTGGACCGGCGATACGCTTCGAAGGTTGGACCATGTCAGGTCGGGTGGAGCCGGTTCCACCCCCAGCACCGGCACCGGCTCCGATGTGGCATCGGGGATCATGCGCGACGGGTTGAGCATATAAAGATCGCGCGCGATCGCCGGGATATCGCTGGCGGGAAACCGGAGACCAAGGTAACTGCCAAGTTTCCCGGTGGTCGCTTCCGCGATCACTTCACCCGACCAGTCGTCATGGAAGCGGTAGATCATGACCCGGTCGTAGCCGGTTGCTTCACCGATCGTCCGTGTCAGCAGGTCGTGATGGAGCGCCAGTTCGCCGGCGTCGCAGGGAACCCTGAGCAGCGGGGTCTGAAGCCGCTGCACCGACACCGGTTCGAAGCTGGTATCGACATTCTCCAACTCTACCAGGACGCAGCCTGTTCCCCGGATCGCCAGCCCGTTCACCTTGCGGCCGGAACGGTCGGCGATGTCCGGGATCGCGACGCTTTTGCCCGGCTGCTCCGGCAAAGATTCCAGCACCTGCGCCGATAGCCAGGAAAGGCGTTCCCGCGGCTGTCCCAGCAAGGCTGGCGCCTCGACCCCAAGGATGCAGTCGATATTGGCCGAGACGTGGGTGATAAGGCCGGAGGCGGTGTCGATCCGGATCAGGGCGCCGAAAGGCTGGATCGCACCGGACAGGTGAAGCTGCTCGGATTCACAGTGCTGCACCAGCGCTTCCAGCGAAGTCGTCATGCTTATTCAAATCCTCTCGGCTTCAAATCCTCTCGGCGCCGACAGGGGCGGCTGGCGGAATGATGGCGCTTCGGCACCCGCTTGAACAGGGCACTGCGCCGACGTGCCGCTGGGGAAATCGGGGTTCGAAGATTGTTGTAGACGGACGCTTGACACCCTCGGCGACGGCGTCTATATACCCGCCACGTTCGGCGGTGACGCCAAACAACGTGATGAGAACGCAAGTAACAAGCTGCATCATCTCTTGACGATGTCCTGGTAGGAAACTACATAGGGTCGAGTTGAAGATGATAACGCGCCGGCGGATACAAAAAATACTCTACCGGGTCTTGCGAAATCAGAAACGACAGGTTATATAGAGATCATCAACAACGGGCCGCTTTGGTCCGTACGGATATCTCCCCGGAACAGCGGCGCACAACCTCACAACGGTCGGGCGGCGTGTTTTTCCGGGTTTCGGCACCGAATTTGCTGATTAGTCGGGCTGGTCCTTTGTTGGATCAGCGGCTTGCAGCACGGATCTTTTACAAGTGAAGAGTTTCGAGAAGGGATGCGCAGGCGGCGGCGTTTGATGATCCGGTTCGGGTCACAAAATTGGGTCCGTCAGTCAGCACATCCTAGAAACTACGCAAGAATCACATGGTTCAAGCTTGGGTTTTGGGACTGTCTTGGATGACGGGTCCCGTTGAGCGGTTGCTTTGGGCCGGCGTCAGCCGGCCTGGCGTGATCGTCTTCAACCTGAGAGTTTGATCCTGGCTCAGAACGAACGCTGGCGGCATGCCTAACACATGCAAGTCGAACGAGGGCTTCGGCCCTAGTGGCGCACGGGTGAGTAACGCGTGGGAACCTGCCCTGTGGTACGGAATAA
>DASQKT010000010.1:0-3749 GCA_035630415.1 Skermanella sp. | reverse complement strand
CGATCACCGGCTTCAGCTTATCGCGCATCCGCGCCCGCTCCTCCGGCGTAACGTCGGTGATCGTCATGCCGTGGGTCTTCAGGGTTTCCGCCGCCTCGGCGTCCATCTTGCGAGACACGTCGCGCTGATACGGTTTTGCCTCGTTCGCCGCTTCCATCAGGATGGTGCGTTCATCGTTGGAAAGCTGGTCCCAGAACTTCTTGCCGGCTAGCACCAGCAGGGGCGAATAGGCGTGGCGGGTGTTGGATGCGTATTTCTGGACGTCGTAGAACTTGTTGGTATCGACCGAGATGAACGGGTTCTCCTGACCGTCCACGGCGCCGGTCTCAAGGGCGGTATAAAGCTCCGGGAACGGCATCGGGATCGGGTTCGCGCCGAACGCCGAGAACGCATCGATGAAGACCGGGATCTGCTGTACCCGGATCTTCAATCCCTGAATGTCCTCTCCCTTGGCGATCGGCCGTTTGCTGTTCGTGAGAATACGGAAGCCGTGATCCCAGTAGGACAGACCGATCAGCCCTTTGCCCGGTAGCTTCTCGATCAGCTTCGTTCCGACCGGCCCGTCGAGCACGGCATCGACTTCCCTGGCATCGTCGAACAGGAAGGGCGTGTCGAAAATGCCGAAGTCCTTGTCCATGCCGGTCAGCAGCCCGGTCCCCATCATCGACATCTCGATGGTGCCGCCTTGCAGCGACGACGCCACCGCCGCCTCGCCGCCCAGCACTCCGCCCGGATAGAGCTTGACCTTCAGCTTACCGCCGCTCTTCTGGCTGGCTAGTTCGGCAAAGCGCTTCGCACCCAGGTCATGCGCTGAGTCCGCCGGGTTGACGAAGGCGAGCTTGATGTTGCGGCTCTTGATCTCCTGCGCCGAAGCCACGGAGACCGACAGGACGGAACATCCGACCAGGGCCGCGACCAAACCCGATTTGAACAGGCTTTTCATTTTTTCCTCCCATTTGCCGGTGCTTCCCAAATGGAAACAGCCGGCAGTTCGTTTCAACGTTTTTGCCTCGGCGTTCGTCGCCGATCAGAACGCCAGTTGCACCTTCATCGCGCGGGACCGGTCGGACGCCAGTTCGAAGGCTTCGACCGCCTGCCGAAACGGCACGGTCTGGCTGACCAGCGGCTTCACGTCGATCAGCCCGCTTCCCATCAGATCGACGGCAAGCTGGAACTCCTCGTCGAAGCGGAAAGTCCCGCGCAACTGGATCTCCTTCGCCACGATCAGGTTGATCGGCAGCTTCATGTCGCCGCCAAGGCCAAGCTGGACGACGATCCCGCCGGGCCGCACCGCGTCGAGCGCGCCGCGCAAGGCCGCCTCGTTGCCGGAGGCCTCGAACAGCACGTCGAAGCTCCCTTTATCCTGGGCGTAGGGAGCGAGGGCATCCGGGTCCGCCGCGATGTCGATCGCGCGGGTAGCACCGACCTTTTCGGCCAGCGACAGCGGGAAAGCGCTGACATCGGTCGCGACGATCTCCGCCGCGCCGGCGAAGCGCGCCGCCACGACCGAAAGCGCCCCGATCGGACCGCAGCCCGTCACCAGCACCCGCTGGCCCATCAGCGAACCGGCACGCTTGGCGGCATGCAGGCAGACCGCCAGCGGCTCGGCCATCGCGGCTTCGGCCATAGTCATGCCGGAAGCAATCGGAATGGCCTGCTTCTCATCGACCGTCAGGTTCTGGCGGAAACCGCCCTGGACATGGGGGAAGCGCATGGCGCTGCCGATGAAACGCATGTCCAGGCACTGGTTATGCTGGCCGGCGCGGCAGTAGCGGCACTGGTCGCAGGGCCGGCTGGGGTTGACGGCGACCCGCACGCCGGGCGAAACGCGCGAGACCTCGGCCCCAACCTTCTCGACCGTGCCGGCGATCTCATGACCCAGCGCCATCGGCTCCCGGATTCGCACCGTGCCGAAGCCGCCGTGGTGGTAGTAATGCAGGTCGGAGCCGCAGATCCCGCCGGACTCAATCCGGACCTGGACGTCGCGCGGACCCAGTTCAGTTGCCGCGATCTCTTCGACCCGAAGGTCCTTGGGAGCATGGATGACAACGCCGAGCATGGAAATTCCCTCCGGTATCCGGGTTTCAGAGCACTGCCAGCATGCCGCCATCGACGTAGATGATCTGGCCGTTGACGTAGTTGGACGCGGGTGACGCCAGATAGACGACGGTCCCGATCAACTCGTCCGGCTTGCCCCAGCGCTTGGACGGAGTCCGTCCCTTGACCCAGGCATCGAAATCAGGGTTGTCGACCAGCGCCTGGTTCATGTCGGTCAGCATGTAGCCCGGCCCGATGGCGTTGGCCTGGATGCCATGCCCCGCCCACTCCGCCGTCATGGCACGCGTCAGCATCTTGATGCCGCCCTTGGCGACGGTATAGGGGGCAACCGTGGCGCGGGCGAGTTCGCTGGTCAGCGAGCCGATGTTGACGACCTTGCCGCGACCGCGCGGGATCATCCGCTTCGCCGCCTCGCGGCCGATCACGAAGGCGCTGGTCAGGTTCGCCTCGATCACCTTACGCCACTCGTCCGTGGCAAGCTCGACCATCGGCTTCCGCAACTGGATGCCGGCATTGTTGACCAGAATGTCGATCTCGATGCCCTCGGCGTCGAACCGCTCGAAGGCGGCGACCACCGCCGCCTCGTCAGTGACGTCGAAGCGGGCTTCATGGACCGTGTACCCTGCCGCCCGCATCTCCCCGACGGCGGCAGACAGGCGGCCCTGATCGGAACCGTTGAGCACGACGGAAGCGCCGGCGGCGGCCAGACCTTCCGCCATGGCGCGGCCCAATCCGCGCGACGATCCGGTGACGAGGGCGGTGCGGCCCTCAAGCGAAAACAGGTTGGTGGACATCGTCGGTTCCTCAGGCTGCCGCCGAACGGCGCACGGTGAGATCGGGTCGCTCGAACACGGCTGGCAGCAGTTCGGTGCCGAGGCCGGGGCCTTCCATCGGGTAGACGTAGCCGTCCTTGATGACCGGCACTTCGGTGACAAGTTCCTTGTACCAGCCGGTATAGAAGGCCCGGACCGATTCCTGGATCAGCGTGTTCGGCTGGCTGAACGATGCATGGATGGCGGCGGCGAAGCCGACCGGCCCGATGCAGTCGTGCGGCGCGAAGGGACGGTGATACGTTTCGGCCATCGCCGCGATCTTGCGCCCCTCGGTCAGGCCTCCGGTCCAGCACAGATCGACCATGACCACGTGCATGGCGTCACGGTCCAACATTTCCTTATAGGGGTAGCGCGAACCCAGCGTCTCGCTGGCGCAGACCCAGACATCGGTCGAGCGGGCGTATTCCGCCAGCGCCTGGGGCGAGTTCATCCGGATCGGGTCTTCGAACCACGTCGGCGAATAAGGCTCCAGCGCCTTGGCGATCTTCTTGGCGGTCGGCAGGTTCCACAACGAATGGAACTCGACCATGATCTCCATCTTGTCGCCGACCGCTTTCCTGATCTTCTCGAACGGCTCGACCGCCTTCTTCATCTGCTCGGCGGTAATGAAAAGCCCGTGGTTCTCGATTGCGGCGGGATCGAACGGCCAGATTTTCATCGCCGTGATGCCGCTCTCCAGCAGGTTTTCCGCCAGAGCGTCGGCGCGGTTCATGAAGCCGTCGAGGTCCTCGAACGGCCCCCCGGCCTCGCCCAGGTTCCAGTTCGACACCGGCTTGATGTTGGTGGAGCGGACATATTTATACCCGGCGCAGGTGTTGTAGATCCGCGTCCGGTCGCGGCACAGGCCGCCCAGCATCT
>DASQKT010000009.1:0-11807 GCA_035630415.1 Skermanella sp. | reverse complement strand
TGACCAGACCGGCCAGTACGAGGTCATGGATCGCTTCGACGGAGACTTCATCGAACAGCGCCTCCATATGAGGAAACCATTCGTGATCGGGAATGGGCGTCAAAAGGCAATGAACCAGTCCCTTGGCGTCGAGGTGCCTCGGGCGGGGTGCGTTGATGGTGCCGAGGGCGAACTCGATCTCGCGCGCGGCCCGACCGATGCCGGCGTAACGATCCCGCATCGTTCTGGCGATGGCCTTCAAGTCGTCCACAGCCCGCACCGGGACCTGAAGGTCCACGCGAACGATCTCGCGTTCGTTCCTTTGGAGCGCCCGGTACTGCCGGACACGTTGCACCGCCGTACGGTCGGTCATCCCTGTCGCACTCCTGAAGTCCTGGTGATTGCTGCGTAACCGGATTACGCCGGCAAGGCTTTTCAGCAACTTCAGCGCTGGACAGCGGTGCTGATCTTTCCTATAAGCACGTCCTTGCCTCGCAGCGTCGCGCCTTTGGCCCCTGCGATATCCCGGCAGCGCCCAGGTAGCTCAGTTGGTAGAGCAGGGGACTGAAAATCCCCGTGTCGGCGGTTCAAATCCGTCCCTGGGCACCACTCCCCCTCCCCGCACCTACTCCGACCCAATCCCGTCGTAGAACTGCGGTCGCTCGACGGCTATTACCCGATCGTTGCTTCCCCCTTCCCCGACGATGGTATTCAGGGTTTCGAAAGGGATAAGAATAAGAAATGCAAGCAACGTACAAGCGCATTCGTTCTGTACTCATTCGAAATCTTAGTGAAAATTATCAGAGTATGTTATTAAACTGGCTCATTGTTGCGCGTGAAACGTCAAAATCTTTCATTTTCCACCACGAAGAGGCTAGCAATCCATTGGAGAGTGTGTATGCTTCTGGAGTTATAGTCTGAAAGACATGGGAGCACGTCACAATGGTGAACGAGAATCACATTCAGGCTCTACGCGACCGCCATGCTTTCCTCGACAGGCAGATCGAGGCCCTCCAAAAGCAGCCCGGCTCTGAAGATACGGACATCAAGAAACTCAAATTCGACAAGCTGCGCGTAAAGGACGAGCTGACCAGGCTCGCACAGCACTAACAAAGGGCGACCAGCCTTTTGAAAGCCCTGCGGCCGCCCGGCGGACGCTTGGAGCCGGTCCGCCGCAGGGCGCACTACGTCTCACCAAATCCCCCAAACTCGCACTTCGATGATCGTCCAGGCGAAAAGACGCGAACTGTTGAAACACGCGATTACTTAGAGAACTTGGCCTGCGGAAGACTCGGGGCTGATTTTCTCCAAAGTCTCGTCTTTCAACGATCCAGCAGTCTTGCGAAAGCGGCCATCGATCCGACGGCAACCGCCAGGAGTCCGAGTGCTCCCGGCAAGCCGATCCATTCGGCGGCGAACCCAACCATGGGAGGTCCTGCCAGGAACCCGCTGTAGCCGGCCGTCGTCACGGCGGCGATTGCGGCTCCCGGCGCCATGCCGGGTGTGCGTCCGGCGGCGCTGAACAGGATCGGTACGATATTGGCAAGGCCCAGTCCGACCAGGCCGAAGCCCAGGATCGCTGCCAGCGGGTCGTGCAGGAGCAGCGCGCCCCCAAGGCCCGTTGCCGCCACCAGCGCGCCCCATCCCACCATCGCCACCGGGCCGAAGACAGCGACCAGACGGTCACCGGTCAGCCTGCCGACCGACATGGTGGCGGAAAAAACGGCGAATCCCGCCGCCGCAAACCCCGCGTCGGCGCCAAGGTCGAGGCGCAGATAGATGGCGGTCCAGTCCCCCATGGCGCCTTCGGTCATCAGGATGAAGAATCCCATGGCGCCAAGCACCAGCAGGCGACCGCGCGGCAGCGCGAAATGAGCCCCCTCCCCTCCGCTATCCACCGCATGGGGTAGCAGGAACCGCACCGTCGCGAGCATCACCGCGAAACCAAGCAGAGCGGTAACGCCGACATGGGCGATGGGCGTGACGCCGAGTGGCAGGAGCACCACGGCGCTCCCCGCCCCCAATATCCCGCCGATGCTGAACATGGCGTGGAGCGACGACATGATCGGCCGGCCGAGCAGCCGCTCGACCGCGACGCCATGGGCATTCATCGAAACATCCATGGCGCCGTTGAACATGCCGAACAGCATCAGCGCCACCACCAGGACCGGCAAGGACGGCGCTAGCAGCGGCAGAGGAATGACGGCGCAATAGAGCGAACCCGCCACCAGCGCCACGATACGGCTGCCATGCCGCGCCACCATCCAGCCGGCGATCGGCATGGACATCAGAGACCCGATGGCGATCGCCAGCAGGGCCAGCCCAAGCACGCCGGGGCTGAGGGCCAGCTTCTGCTGGACCGTCGGGATATGCGGAACCCAACTGGCGAAGGCGGTGCCGTTGACGAGAAAAATGGCCGCGACCGCGATCCTGGCCTGGGCCGGACGCATCGTCCCGGTTCCGCTTACGGCGTCCACGGCGGCCTCCGCATTGTTGCGGTCAAGGATTCTGCGGATAAAGCACCGTTCTCACGATAGTGCGGCATGCGCATCTTTGGAAATTTCCCCAGGGTGCCCGGATCGGCATCCTGTCGTGAACGAACGAAGCGACCATAGGTCGGCAAAGTTAACCCGATATGCCAATTATGTCACAACGGAGGTAATCCGGATCGTGGCAGATAAGCGCGAAGGAAGGCCTCAACGGCATCTTTCACAACCTTATCTACCTCCTCCTTCGTGAAGCCTTCTGTCACCCCGAACAGAACGTGCAGATGCACTGGAGTTTGCAACATCCCGATCAGGTGCTCCGCCGCCCGCATGGGTTCGCCGATGTCGAGCCGTCCACGCGCCGCCGCCTTGGCCAGAAAGGCGCTCAGCGTCGTCCGCATCCGGTTGGGACCGGATTCGAAGAAGATCCGGCCGAGGTCGGGGAAGCGCGTCGTCTCCCCGACGACGACGCGGAAGATCGCGACGGCCGGGGGCGACAGGATGAGCGACAGGAAGTTGCGGCCGATCTCCGACAACGCCTCGGTCAGTTCCAGGTCGTCGGCGCCTGACGTGGACAGCATACGCGACTGCGCCTGGCAGGAGTGGCTGACCATCGCGGCGAACAGCTCCTCCTTGCCGCTGAAATGGGCGTAGAGGGTGGCTTTGGAGACATTGGCGGTCCGCGCGATGGCATCCATGCTGGTGGCGCCGAAGCCCTGGCTGGTGAACAGGTCCTTGGCTGCCAGCATGATCTGCGCCGGCTTCGAACCGTGTTTGAATTCGGCGCCGCAGCCGATGCCGAAGCCTGCGCCGCTGTCAGCGGCAGTTGGTCCAGCCGGCGTCTCCCGCGTGGCCGTCGTGGTCATTCCATGGCTCCGGCAGAGGTTTTCCATCCCCTAAACTAAACGGTTCAGTTTAGTCTTGACAAGCCTGTAATTTGGTTTAGTTTTTCGAGCAACTGAACTGAACCGTTCAGTTCGATCGCGCTGTATCAGATCGCCTGTGGGATGATCCGGTGCTTTTTTCGTAAGGTGGCTTGATGCGCAAGTCGGTTCTGGTGGTGGTGGCGCTTGCGGCCGTGGCCGGCGGCGCTTATGGCGGTTGGGAATGGTGGACGGTCGGACGCTTCTTCGAGTCCACAGACAACGCCTATGTTCACAGCGACATCACGATCGTAAGCCCGAAGATCGCCGGCTACGTATCCGAGATCCGGGTGGCCGAAAACCAGGAAGTCGCGGCCGGCGATGTGCTGGTCGTGCTGGACGACGCGGAATACCGTGCCCAGGCCGGACAGGCCGAAGCCGCGGCGGAAGCTGCCCAGGCCGCCATCGGCAGCATCGACAGCCGCATCGTTCTCGAACACTCCATAATCGCCCAGAGCGTCGCGCAGGTCGCCAGTGCCGAAGCGGACCTGCACCGCGCGCGGCAGGATTACGAACGCGTCAAGAGTCTGGTCACCGGCGACAACGTCAGCAAGCAGCGCTACGACACGGCGGAAGCCGATCTCCGCAAGGCGGAGGCCGCCGTCAACAAGGCGGTGGCGGCCCAGGCCGCCGAAAGCGACCAGATCGGCGTGCTCCAGGCGTCACGCAAGGAAGCGGAAGCGAAGCTCCGTCAGGCCATCGCCAGCCGTGATCTGGCTCAGGATAATCTGCGTCATACCGTGATCCGCGCGCCGGTCGACGGCGTGATCGGCAACAAGGGTGTGCAGTTGGGTCAGTATGTCAAGGCGGGGACGGCGATGGTGGCGGTGGTGCCGCTGCCGGACGTCTATATTGTCGCCAACTTCAAGGAAACCCAGCTTGCCGGGATGAGACGCGGCCAGCCGGTCGAGCTTTCGGTGGACGCCTTCCCCAATCACACCCTGCACGGCACCGTGGACAGCTTTGCCCCGGCCAGCGGCGCCCAGTTCAGCCTGCTGCCGCCGGAAAACGCCACCGGTAACTTCACCAAGGTGGTCCAGCGCATCCCCGTCCGCATCGCGGTGGCGACGGACAACCCGCTGTCCGGTCTGCTGCGGCCGGGCCTGTCGGTCGAGGCGTCGGTGGATACCCGCGCCGAGGGTATCGGGCCTCTGGCGGCCGGCGGCATCTTCGGCACGGCCGCCGCCGCCGAGCCGGCTACCAGATAATGTCCGCGGCACCCGCTCCGCGCCAAGTCACCGCGCGGGACTGGATCGGCTTCTTCGCGATGGTCGTCGGCATGTTCATGGCGATCCTGGACATCCAGATCGTGTCGAGCAGCCTTGCCGAGATCCAGGCCGGCGTGTCGGCCAGCGCCGACGAGATAAGCTGGGTCCAGACGTCCTACCTGATCGCCGAAGTCATCATGATCCCGCTGTCGGGCATCCTGGCGCGGGTCATGTCGACGCGCTGGGTCTTCGTCGTGTCGGCGACCGGCTTCACCTGCATGAGTCTGGCCTGTGCCCTGGCCTGGAACATCGAGTCCCTGATCGTCTTCCGGGCGCTTCAGGGCTTCCTGGGCGGGGCGATGATCCCAACCGTGTTCGCCACCAGCTTCTCGCTGTTCCCGGCGGAGAAACGGGCCGGCGTGTCCGTCATGATCGGTCTGGTCGCCACCATGGCCCCGACCCTGGGGCCGACCCTGGGCGGATACCTGACGCAGAGCCTGTCGTGGCACTGGCTGTTCCTGATCAACGTAGTACCGGGACTGCTGGTCACGGGGGTGGTCTGGGCCTTCGTCAATGTCGATAAGGCCGACCTGTCCGTGCTGAAGGGCTTCGATCTGGCGGGATTGCTGTTCATGGCGCTGTTCCTCGGCACGCTGGAGTTCGTGGTCGAGGAAGGGCCGCGCAACGACTGGTTCGAAGACCACGCCATCGCATTGGGCGCCGTCGTCTGCGCGGTCAGCGGCGTGCTGTTCTTCTGGCGCGTCCTGACCTATCACAACCCCATTGTCGGGCTGCGCGCCTTCAAGGACCGCAATTTCGCGATCGGCTGCCTGTTCAGCTTCGTGATCGGGATCGGGCTGTATGGGTCCGTCTATATAATGCCGCTGTTCCTGGGACAGATTCGGGGGCTGAACAGCCTTCAGATCGGGATGGTGATGTTCGTCACCGGCATGTTCCAGTTCATGTCGGCGCCGGTCGCCGGATTGATGTCGAAGAAGCTGGACTTGCGCCTGATGCTGGCGCTGGGGCTGGGGATGTTCGGCACCGGCATCTACCTGAATTCCATCCTGACGGCTGAGTCGGACTTTTGGGAACTGTTCCTGCCGCAGGCGGTGCGCGGTTTCTCGCTGATGATGTGCTTCATCCCGGTCAATACGCTGGCGCTCGGCACGCTGCCGCCGGCTCAGCTCAAGAACGCCAGCGGGCTGTATAACCTGATGCGGAACCTGGGCGGAGCCATCGGTCTGGCCGCCATCAACACGGTGCTGATCGACCGCTTCGCGCTCCACATGTCGCGGCTTTCGGACAATGTGACGACATCCAGGCCGGGCGTTCAGGACATGCTGGACGGCCTTGCCGGACGCATGGGCAACGTCATGTCGGGCGACGCCGATCTGGCCGCCCTGAAAGTGGTCCAGAACATCGTCCACCGCGAGGCGATGGTGCTGACCTTCACCGACTGCCTGCTGCTGATGGCCTGCGTCTTCGCCTTTGCGCTGATGCTGACGCCGCTGGTGCGGAAGCCGCGCCAGACCGTCCAGGCGGATCATTGAGCTTAGGTACTCGCGTTTCAGGACTGAAATCTGAAACGACACTCGAATAAGTAGACATCGGCTGCCTTGTCCGCGTATTTCCTCGCCCAACGTCGAACGGGGGAGGTTGGCTTGGACAATCCTGAAACGGAGCAGTCGCCTGAAACGGAGCAGTCGCCAGAAGTAGAGCAGTCGGGCGGGACGGCGGATGCCGCCGTGCCGATCTCGCTGATCGTCAACGGCATGCGCCACGACCTGACGGTCGATCCGCGCGTGACCCTGCTGGACGCCCTTCGGAACCATCTGGGATTCACCGGCACCAAGAAGGGCTGCGACCAGGGTCAGTGCGGCGCCTGCACCGTCCTGGTGAATGGCCACCGCATCGATTCCTGCCTGACCCTGGCCGTGATGAACCAGGACGTCCCGATCGTCACGATCGAGGGACTGGGCACGCCCGAAACGCTCCACCCCATCCAGAAAGCCTTCATCGAGCACGACGGCTTCCAGTGCGGCTACTGCACGTCTGGGCAGATCATGTCGGTGGTGGCGCTGCTGGAATACGAGGAGCCCCCCGTTTCCGATGCGGAAATCCGGGAACGCATGAGCGGCAACCTGTGCCGGTGCGGCGCCTATCCGGGCATCGTCGAAGCGATCAAATGCGTCCGCGACGCCGCCAGGAAGCCAGTTGCGGGAGAAGCTGCATGAACCCGTTCCGCTACGTAAAGGCGACCTCGCCCGCCGACGCCCTGGCGCGCATGGGCCGGAATCCCGGCGCCCGCTTCGTCGCGGGCGGCACCACCCTGCTCGACCTGATGAAGCTGGGGGTCGAGACGCCCGGCGTGCTGATCGACATAAACCACCTCGGCCTCGACCGCATCACGGAGGACCTGCACGGGCTGCATATCGGCGCCCATGTCTCGAACACCGGTCTGGCGGAAGATGACTCCGTCAAGAAGAATTGGCCGGTGGTGTCGCAGGCGATCCTGGCGGGCGCATCGACCCAGCTCCGGAACATGGCGACCGTCGGCGGCAACCTGCTTCAGGGCAACCGGTGCGGCTATTTCCGCGACGTGGCGATGCCGTGCAACCGGCGCGATCCCGGAACGGGCTGCGGCGCATTGGGAGAACAGCCCGGCGTCGAGGGAATCAACCGCTATTGCGCCGTGCTGGGCACCAGCCCGTCCTGCATCACGGCGCACCCGTCCGACATGTGCGTGGCTCTGGTGGCAGTGGACGCCAAGGTGAAGATTTCCAGCCCGGCCTTCGACCGGCTGGAGCGCGCCGAGACCTTCTTCCGGCTGCCGGGCGATACGCCCCAGATCCAGACGGACCTTGGGGCGGACGAAATGATAACCGGCATCGAACTCCCGAAACTGCCCGCCGGCGCGCGGTCGATGTACCTGAAGGTACGCGACCGCACGTCCTACGCCTATGCGCTGACATCGGCGGCCGTGGTGCTGACGCTGGACGCGGGGGGCAACATCGACCACATCCGCGTGGCCCTGGGAGGGGTCGGGTCGGTCCCATGGCGCTCGCACGAGGCGGAGAATGTGCTGCTGCGCAGCCCGCCGACCGAGGAGGCTTTCCGGGCGGCGGCGGAAGCGGCCTTCGCCGGCGCGGTGCCGTACCAATATAACGGCTTCAAGATAGCGCTGGGCCAGGACACGCTGGTCCGGGTCCTGAACGAACTTGTGCGTCCCGGCGCCGGAGAGCAGCCATGATCCCGAAGAACGTCATCGGCGCCGGCATCGACCGGGTGGACGGGCCGCTGAAAGTGACCGGCAGCGCGAAGTATGCCGGAGACGTCAGCCTGGGCGGCATGGTCTACGCCGTTCCGGTGACGAGCACGATCGCGCGCGGCAACATCGCGTCAATGGACACCAGCGCCGCCGTAAAGGCGCCGGGCGTCCGGATCGTGATGACGCGGGAGAACGCGCCGCCCCTGTTCAAGGGCGGCAACGACTATACCGACGCCTGCCAGTCCGGCGAGGACTGGATGCCGCTTCAGGACGACGAGATCTACTATGACGGCCAGATCATCGGTCTGGTCGTCGCCGATACGCTGGAGCGCGCGATCCACGCCGCCGATCTGGTCAAGACCAGCTATCAATCCTGCCGTCCGATGATCGATCTTACCGCTGCCCTGAAGAAGCCGGACGTCACTCAGCCGGCTACGGCGCTGGGTCAGCCGCTTCAGTACGAGCGCGGCGATGTCGATAAGGCCCTGACGAAATCGCTGGTCCGGATCGACCAGACCTATACGACGCCGGTCCAGCACCATAACCCGATGGAACCGCATGCGTCGGTCGCGGAGTGGTCCGCCGACGGCAGTTCCCTGACGCTTCACGAGACGAGCCAGTGGGTCGTCAACAGCCGCAACTCGATCGCCCGGATGCTGGGCATCGACCAGTCCAAGGTTACGGTGCGGGTGCTGTCGCCCTTCCTGGGAGGAGGGTTCGGCTCCAAGGGCTATGCCTGGGCCTTCTCGGCGCTGACGGCCGCCGCCGCCCGCGAACTCGGGTGTCCGGTCAAGCTGGTGCTGTCGCGCCGCCAGATGTACAGCCTGAACGGCCACCGGCCGTCCACCACCCAGACCGTGACGCTGGGGTCGGACCGGCGCGGGCGGCTGAAGGCGACGCGCCATCTGTGCGGCACCTACACGTCCAAGGTGTTCGAGTATATCGAGCCGGTCGTGCTCTCCACCCAGTTGCTCTACAAGTGCTCCAGCCTTCAGACCGGGTTCGATCTGGCGCGCATGAATACCGGCACGCCCACCCCGATGCGAGGCCCCGGCGAGACGCCCGGATTGTTCGCGCTGGAATCGGCGATGGACGAGCTGGCGTTCGCGACCGGCACCGATCCGATTGATCTCCGCCGGCTGAACTATGCCGAACGCGACCCGCGCACCAACAACCGCCAGCGCTGGTCGTCCAAGCACCTGAACGAGTGCTACGACAGGGGTGAGGAGGAGTTCGGCTGGAAGGACCGCCCGAAGAAGCCGGCGAGCCGGCGGGACGGGCGCTGGCTGATCGGCTACGGCATGGCGAGTGCCACGTATCCGGCGCAGAACACGTCTTCCAGCGTCAAGGTCAGCCTGACCGCCGACGGCAGGGCCGAGATCGAAGTCGCCAGCCATGACCTTGGCACCGGCACCTACACGATCCTCTGCCAGTTCGCCGCGAACGAGCTGAACCTGCCGGTGTCGAAGGTGAGTTGCCGGCTGGCCGACACCTTCCTGCCGCCCGGCCCGTGCGCCGGCGGATCGCAGACGGTCGCGAGCGTCGGTCCCGCCGTGATCGCGGCCTGCAACAAGCTGCTGAAGTTCCGCGCGGCTGGCGAGCCGGGCGAGGAGACGGTGACGATCCCCGGCAGCCAGCCCAACGGCTTCTCCTGGCAGTCCTTCGGCGCGCAGTTCGCGGAGGTGAGGGTCGATGCGGCGTTGGGCCGCATCCGCGTCCACCGCTTCCTGGGCATCTACGATGTCGGTCAAATCATCAACGAAAAGACCGCCCGCAGCCAGGTCCATGGCGGCATCATCCAGGGCATCGGCATGGCGCTGATGGAGGCATCGGCGTTCGATCCGTATTTCGGCCGGGTCATGACGCCCAATCTCGCCGACTACCATTTCCCGGTGAACGCCGACATCCACGGCATCCGGGTGTCGTTCATCAACGAGCCGGACCCGCATTTCGGCCCGCTGGGCGCTCGCGGCCTGGGGGAACTGCCGCTGACCGGGGCGGCGGCGGCAGTCGCCAACGCCGTCTTCAACGCCACGGGCATACGCGTGCGCGACCTGCCGATCCTGCCGGATACGATCCTGGCAAAGGGCTGAGGGACTGTCGGAACGGGGGATGGCGGAGGATGACGGGAGCTGCCCCGTCATCTTGCGGAGAAGTGGTAGCCGCCGACGATCATCCCCCTTGTTCACCTATGGTTAATTTTTGCGGGCCTATAAAAAAACAGCAACAAACCGGGCGCGTAGTGGCGAGTTTCACAGCCGGAAAAGCCGGCGGCGGTCAGACTGACCGTATCAGGCACACAGGCCGCTTACAGCCCCGATGGAGAAATGTGTTATGGCCGCGTCCGTGACCCGCGCCCTCCAGGCGATCAAGCGTTACAACCGTCATCCCGACCAGATCGACAGCGTCATCCTGGCCGCCATCAACATCACGCTGTGTCTGGCGTCCAACGGCGACGACCGGGTCGCCGAGGGCTTCAACCGCGATATCGTGACCAACGGCCAGCGTTTCGGCACCTGCCACTGAAGCAGGCGACGGCGGCGCCTGCCCGGCGCGATCCAGCTTGACCGGCGGTGGCTGCCGCAAATGGTCGCGGGTCTAAAAGGCAATAATACCGCTCATGGACAGGCGCGTACCTAATTCC
Organism: Skermanella sp.; assembly: GCA_035630415.1. GTDB lineage: Bacteria > Pseudomonadota > Alphaproteobacteria > Azospirillales > Azospirillaceae > Skermanella. The sequence goes on along the minus strand of DASQKT010000009.1, from coordinate 1,296 downwards.
GCCATAATGATGTAATATTTCCTTGCCTTGAAGCGGTTGCTCCTGTCTAGCCAGCCTTTCGCAGCGTCTTCCAGGGACTCATTGGCGATATGGCACGTTTCACAAGGCAGAACTTGCGGCCATCGAGCCGCTAGCACAACACCGCCACTGCCCCAAAAGATATGGGATACTTGCCAAAGTCTTTTCCCGCTCGACATCTGCTTGCCATCGTGACGATTATTCAACGATAGCAATCCTCTGGCAGCCCCTCTCCCATGCTGCATTGCAATGTCGCACTGCCGCAAACCTGGGCGGGTGCCGTTGACTCGGGTCCCCCATCGGCGTAAATCAAGCCCGCAAAACAAAAATCCGGGTTTTCGCACGAGCCGCGCTCGTCGCAGTGCGGCAGCCCAAGCGAGGATGTCAGATATGTCGAACGGCAGTCGGCCGCTTTCACCCCATCTGCAAATTTACCGACCACAGATCACCACCGTTCTGTCCATTTCTCACCGCATTACCGGTATCGTTCTGTCGGTGGGGGCCATCGTGCTGGTCTGGTGGCTGCTCGCCGCCTCCGGCGGGCCGGAGAGCTACGCGCGGGCTGCCGGGTTCCTGGGGTCGTTCTTCGGCCTTCTGTTCCTGTTCGGCTGGACTTACGCCCTGTGGTTCCACTTCTGCGCCGGCATCCGGCACCTTGTCTGGGACGTCGGCTACGGCCTGGAAATCCCGCAGGTGTATCTCGGTGGCTGGATCGTCGTGGGCGCATCGGTCGGTCTCACGATCCTGACCTGGATCGTAGCCCTGATCGTGTGGTGAGGAATACCAATGGCTAATACCAGTTCTAATCCCGGCCTGCGCACCCAGCTCGGCCGCGTCCGCGGCCTCGGCTCCGCCAAGGCCGGCTCCCACCATTGGTGGCTGTCGCGGCTGACCTCCGTGGCATTGATCCCGCTGACCCTGTGGTTCGTCTTCGGTGCCTTGAGCATCGTCGGCGACGGACACGCGGCGGCGGTCAAGTGGCTCAGCTCGCCCTTCTCGGCCGTTATGGCGATCCTGTTCGTCGGTGTGACGTTTCAACACACCGCCTCCGGTATCCAAGTCGTTCTGGAAGACTATGTTCATAACGAACTGGTGAAGATGGCAACGATCATCGCTGCCAAGTTCCTGTGCTTCGCTCTCGCGGTCGCCGGAATTTTCGCCATTCTCAAGATTGCATTCGGAGGCTGAGGCAGCGATGGCGACCGCCTATCAGATTATCGACCACACCTACGACGTCGTCGTCGTGGGCGCCGGCGGAGCCGGCCTGCGGGCCACCTT
>DASQKT010000008.1:0-8009 GCA_035630415.1 Skermanella sp. | reverse complement strand
CTTGGAGCCGGCGACCAGGGCCGCGACCTTCTGCTCTTCCGTGACCTTCCAGTCGATATAGGCTTCGATGTCCGGGTGGTCGAGATCGACCGTGACCATCTTGGCGGCGCGGCGGGTGGTGCCGCCCGACTTGATGGCGCCGGCGGCGCGGTCGCCGATCTTCAGGAAGCTCATCAGGCCGGAGGACCTGCCGCCGCCCGACAGCTTCTCGCCGTCGCCCCGTACCTTGGAGAAGTTGGAGCCTGTCCCGGAGCCGTACTTGAACAGGCGCGCCTCGCGCACCCACAGGTCCATGATGCCGCCGTCGCCGACCAGATCGTCGCGGACACCCTGGATGAAGCAGGCGTGGGGCTGGGGATGCTCATAGGCCGACTCGGAGGCGGTCAGCTCGCCGGTGCGGAAATCGACGTAGTAGTGGCCCTGCGCCGGGCCGTCGATGCCGTAGGCCCAGTGCAGGCCGGTGTTGAACCATTGCGGGCTGTTGGGAGCCGCCATCTGGCGGCACAGCATGTAGCGCATCTCGTCGAAGAAGGCGCGGGCGTCCGACTCGGCGTCGAAATAGCCGCCGTGCCAGCCCCAATAGGTCCAGGTGCCGGCCAGACGGTCGAAGACCTGACGGGCCGAGGTCTCACCGAACTTGCGGCTTTCCTTCGAGACGCGCTTCAGCGCGTCCTCGTCGGCGACCTTGCGCCACAGCCAGCTCGGGACGGTATTTTCCTCGACCGCCTTCAGGACGGCCGGAATGCCGGCCTTACGGAAATACTTCTGCGCCAGGATATCGCAGGCGACCTGGCTCCAATCGGCCGGGACATCGACGTTGGCGAGCTGGAAAACGACCGAGCCGTCGGGATTACGAATCTCGCTGGTGGTTTTGCGGAATTCGATGCCGTCGTAGGCGTCCCGTCCTTCGGTCGTAAAACGTCGCTCAATCCGCATCTCAGTAATCCCTGTTTAGCTTGGCGCTGTGTCAGCCTGATCTCGATCCCGGCACCGGCAAGCGGCCCGGAAGAGAGGCCGACCTTATCGCAGCGCTGTTGGAGCAACGGGCCGCGATATCCTGTGCTTGGGTCGGAGTGTGCCACAAGTTCTGGTGTAGGCAACAAGATTTTGGGGTTGACGTTCCGCCCGGCACCAAATCGTGTGTGCCGGTGTGCTCGGGGAGCCACTGAATCGTCATGCGGGGGGAATGTGGAAGATACCCTAGCGGGCTGCCGGGGCTGCGTAAACCCGTTGACAGGGGGGCGCCGAATCATGCGATCGGGCGTCCCGATTCGCCGGCGGCTAGGGCAGCCGTTCGGAGATCAATCCGTTATTCCGCGGCATTTGCGCTGTGCGGCTGGACGCGGACAAACCCAGGTGCCATATTCCGCCCCGACGAAAAAGTACGTAAATGGGGTTCGTCCCCGTGTCAGCGAGCGGCCATGAAAGAACGTATCTCCTTCAACACGTATATGTCGAACTTGCAAATCCGCCTGTTCACGTGGCGCCGCGGCGAGCTGGTCGGCACCGACCCGTTCGGCAACACGTACTATCGCGACAAGAAGGCCACCGGCCAGCGCGAGCGCCGGTGGGTGCTCTACAACGGCGAGCCGGAAGCTTCCAAGGTTCCGCCGGAATGGCACGGCTGGCTGCACCACACGGTGAAGGAGCCGTTGAAGGAAGGCAGTGCTTTCCATAAGCCCTGGCAGAAGCCCCATATCCCCAACGCCACCGGCAGCCTGACGGCGTACCGGCCGCCGGGACACACGCTGGAAGGCGGCGTGCGGGAGCGCGCCACCGGCGACTACGAACCCTGGACGCCGAACTGACCGGCCATCGGCGCCGGACCGGACCAGGGTTATCCATCGAGGGATTTTGAATGCGCAGGAATACCATTGAAACCGTGCTCGGCGGTGTCGTCATCGTCGTGGCGGGTTTCTTTTTGGTCTTTGCCTATACCAGCGCCGATCTGAGACGAGTCGATGGCTACGAGGTCACGGCCAACTTCTCCAGCGTCGGAGGTCTGCAAAGCGGCAGCGACGTGCGCATCAGCGGCGTCAAGGTAGGTACCGTCACGAGCCAGACGCTCGACCCCAGCACCTATCTTGCCGTCGTCCACATGTCGATCGATCCCAGCATCAAGCTGCCCAAGGATACCGTGGCGGTGATCGCGAGCGAGAGCCTGCTGGGCGGCAAGTACATGTCGCTCCAGCCGGGCGGCGATCCGGACGAGATCCAGCCGGGCGGCCGGATCGACTTCACGCAGTCGACTCCAGGCCTGGAGCAGTTGCTGGGACAGGTGATCTTCAGCATGCAGCAGGGCGGAGCGCAGAACAGTCAGCAAGGTGGCGCGCAGCAGGGGCAGGCTCCCCAGCCGGCAACGCCGCCTGCGGCACCCGGCGCTGCTGCTCCCGCCCCTGGTGGGCTGCTCGGCAACTGAAGCCGGGCGCCCGCTGTTGTCCGTGGCGATACCCAGTCATGAACCAGACGGGCATGAACCAGACGGGAGAGCGGACCCATGAGCTTACCGACCGGAGAGCCGTCCCAGAAATGGGACGCGCATGGTTATGCTGAAAACGCGAGATTCGTCGCTGACCTAGGCATGCCCGTGGTCGATCTGCTGGCTCCGCGTCCGGGCGAGCGCATCCTTGACCTGGGTTGCGGCGACGGCGCCTTGACGGAGAAGCTGGCGGCCGCCGGCTGCGACGTGGTCGGCGCCGACGCCAGCGCGGAACTGGTCCAGGCGGCGCGGGCGCGGAACCTGGACGCCCGACTGGTGAACGGCGAGGCTCTGGAGTTCGATGGAGAGTTCGACGCCGTCTTCTCCAACGCCGCCCTGCACTGGATGCTTCAGCCCGACGCCGTCATCGACGGTGTCTACCGGGCGTTGAAGCCCGGCGGCCGTTTCGTCGGGGAGTTCGGTGGCGCCGGTAATGTCGCGACGATCGCCTCAGCCCTGGAAGCAGCACTCGACCGGCGCGGGTTGGACGGCAAGGCGGCCAACCCCTGGTACTTTCCAAGCGCCGAGGATTACGCGGCGAAACTGGCCGTGCATGGCTTCCAGGTGCGGTCGGCGGAACTGATCGAACGGCCGACACCGCTGCCGACCGGTATGGCGGGCTGGCTCGCGACCTTCGCCGGAAGTTTCATCGCCAGGGTTCCCGTGAGCGAGCATGGCGCTCTGCTGAACGAGGTCCTGGTGGAGATATCGCCCACCCTGATGAAGCCCGACGGCGCATGGTACGCCGATTACGTCCGCCTGCGCTTCGCGGCGGATAAGCCGGCGGGTTGAGACGGGGCAGGGTGTGTTGACGGAACAGGGTGAAGTGATCGGAATGCGGCGTCCAAGCGGTCGATTGACGGGAGTGGTTCTGGCGCTCGCGCTGGTTGGAGCGATGCCGGCCTTTGCCCAGTCGGGCGGATCGGAAGGCATGCAAAGCATGCCGGTAGCCGTCTTGCAGGGGTTGGACAAGGTGACGGCGCGGGTGGTGACGCTCGACGTTCCGGTCGGCGATACGGTGACCTTCGGTTCGCTGCGCATCACGGCGCGGACCTGCCGCAAGGCATCGCCGGTCGAGCCGCCCGAATCGGCCGCCTTCCTGGAGATCCAGGAGGCCCGCCCCGACGAAGCTACGGAAGCCCTGTTCAGCGGCTGGATGTTCGCGTCCAGCCCGGCGCTGTCAGCGCTGGAGCACCCCGTCTACGATGTCTGGGTGATCGACTGCAAGTAAGCGTCGATGACCTCTCCTTCCGATCCATTGGTGAAATCCGGCGTGTATTGAAGCGCCTTGGCGAGCTGTGCCCGATAGCTCGACCGTGGGATTTCCAGCGCGCCGAACTGACTTAGATGGGTCGTGACGAACTGGGTGTCGAGCAGCATGAAGCGGTTGTAGCGCAGCCGCGCCACGAGATGGATCAGCGCCACCTTGCTGGCATCGGTCTGGCGGCTGAACATGCTTTCCCCAAAAAACGCGCCGCCGAGCGCCACACCATAGAGACCGCCGACCAGACAGCCGTCGTGCCATGATTCGACCGAATGGGCGAAGCCCAAGTCGAACAGCGTCGAGTAGAGGCGCATGATTTCGCTGTTGATCCAGGTCTTCGGCCGAACCTCCGTCGACTCGGCGCATCCTTGAATGACGGCATCGAAGGCGGAATCGATGCGGACCTCGAAGCGGCCGCTGCGGACCGTCCGGCGCAGCCGGCGGGGGACATGCATGCCATCGAGCGGCAGCACGCCGCGTTGTTCCGGGTCGAACCAGTAGAGTTCCTCTGATTCGGCGCTTTCCGCCATGGGAAAGATGCCGGCGGCATAGGCCCGCAGCAGAAGCTGTGCCGTCAATCCGGTCATTATGATAACGCTGCCCTCCAGCCCCGACGAAACCTTCGGCAATGACTATACACTCCGCCCCGCCGTTGGGGAGGGGCTGCGGTGGCAGCTCCCCGACGGTGAGCGCCGTGGTCGGCCGGCTCCCGATCTCAACGCTTTCTTCATATTTAAACGCCAAGAGTGCGCGCGCTGGATGGATAGTAATTGAGTGAAGAACTCCATGTATCCAAGCTGTCACTTATGTGACATTCTTGTGAAGGGATTATGAAGTCCATGTCGAACTCGATCGCTATACAGGAAGAGACCTCCTTCGACATACCATTTGGCAGACGAACGACTGGTGACCGTCAGCGAATAGCTGGTATCCTGTCGCGCCTGTCGATCGGAGCCAGAATAGGCTTGCTGGTTTTGGTGGCGCTGGCAACGGTTGCGGCGACCATCGGGTTGTTTTTACTGGCCGATCGCCGGGTAGACGATGCCACGAACGAACTCAGCTCTTACGGCGACCTCGTGGTCATGGCGGCTTCCCTGGAACGGCGGGCGGCGGACCTCCAGATCCTTGCCCGTGATTTTATCACCAACCGCGATGTGTCGGCCGCCACGGCCTTCGGCGCGCGGACCGACGAAGCGTTGAGCCTGCTCAACCGCATCGCCCGTCATCCCGGCGCTACCCATGTCGGAACGCTGATGGACGGATTACGGGCGAACATCCAGGAAGCGGCCGGCCGTTTCGCCGATGTCAGGGAAACCAGCCGGGTCATGGGGCTGGACGAGCTTAGCGGTCTTCGCGGAAAGCTTCGGACTTCTGTCGGCGCCATGGAGTCGGAACTGCGCAACTGGCCGGTCAGCACCGTCGCGGAAACCTATGTCCGAATGCTGACCATGAGGGTGATCGAGAAGGACTTCGCCCTGTACGGCGACGCCAGTGTCATGGGCGCGCACCGCAAGGCTTACCGGGAGTTCGAGTTCGGCATGATGGGATCGGGCCTGGACCCGGCCACTCAGGAAACACTAGCCCGGCTGGCCGCTGGATACCGTGCCGACTTGATCGCCTATGTCGAGAATCAGGTGAAGCTCAGCGATCAGATCGCGACCTTCAACGGCGTGCTCAACGCGATGCCCGACCGGTTCGCCAATCTGTTCGCCGCCGCCAGCGCCGGCATGGACCGCGCCCGGTCCGAGAAGGATGAGGTTCGCAATGCGACGGGACGCGCCGGACTTGTGCTGGGAGCCATCGTCCTGGTTCTGGCGCTGCTGATCAGTCTCATCCTTGTCCGCAGCATCACCAGACCCCTGCGGGCGATCGAGCAGGCCATGCAACGGCTGGCGACAGGGGACCGTGCCCGACCGGTGCCGGGCGCCCATCGCCGCGACGAGATCGGCGCCATGGCGCGGGCCATCGAGATATTCCGGTGCAACGCCGAGGAAATGGAGCGTCTGAAGGCCGCCGAGGAAATCCAGGAGCGTCAGCACAAGGAGGCCTTTGCCGCCCGGCTCGCCGGCTTGGCGAATGCGCTCGAGTCGGAGGTCCAATCGACGGTCATGGCCGTGATGGAACAGACGGGAGGAATAGCCGAACTGGCCGAACGCATGAAGGCGGCGGCCGGCCGGACGGGAGAGCAATCGTCCGGAGTCGCGGAAGCGGCGCAGGAAGCCACCGCCAGCGTCCATTCCGTCGCGGCGGCGAGCGAGGAACTTGCGACGTCATCGCGCGAGATCGGCAACCAGATGACCGAGGTCGGCGGCATCATCCGCGACGCCGTCGCCAAGGGCGAGGACACCCGCCGCGTGGTGGCGGCGCTGAACGATGCGGCCCAGGATATCGGAAATGCCGCCAGCCTGATCACCGAGATTGCCGGCCAGACCAACATGCTGGCGCTGAACGCCACCATCGAAGCGGCGCGGGCAGGCGAATCGGGCAGGGGATTTACGGTCGTGGCCGAGGAAGTGAAGGTCCTGGCGGGCAGAACGTCGCGGGCGACCGACAGAATCGCCAGCCAGATCGATGCGGTCCGAAGTGCCGCGGCAATGGTGACCACTCATATCGTGGAAGTGCAGGAGGTCATTCGACGTGTCGACAGCATCGCCGAAGCCGTCATCGGCTCGGTCGCGGACCAGGGGGGAGCCACCGAATCGATCAGCCGTAGCGCCACGACGGCCGCCGATGGTGCAGGCGAGGTTTCAAGAAGGATCAGCGCCGTATCCGAAGATGCGAATGAGACCAGAAAGCTCGCGGACACGATCGACCATCACGCCGCTGGCGTATCCAATCAGATCGGGCGGCTGAAGGACCGGTTGACCGCTCTGCTGAGCGGCTCACGCGGCGCCGTTGCCTGATGGATTGCCGCCCCTGGAGCAATCGGCTTTTCGGGTAAGTTAGCATTTTTCGTTAACTATATGAAAATTAGTTTCACTGTATCCAAGGTAGAATTATCGGGCGTCAGGTTGCGGCAAGTCTCATGAAGTCGCGGCGCCCGATCGGAAGGCCCTGCCTTGAAGATTGGGGAAGGACGGCGGACTTGCTGAACTATGGCACCCTTATTTGATCGCCTTTCCTTCCGGCAGGCCCGTAATACCGTCATTGTGGCGGTTCTGCTCGGCTTTTTCGCCAGCGGCCTCGATCTCATCGACGATGCGCGACGGGAGCGTGCAGTTCAGCGCCGGACGCTTGAGGAGGTTACCGAGATCATCGCGGAAGCGGCCGCCAAGGCTGCATACGATCTCGATTCGTCCCTTGCCATGGACGTGCTTAAAGGATTGCTGAGCTATCGGCCGATCTTTCAGGCCAGCATCCACGATGAGTTCGGCGCGCGTTTGGCCGGTCGCGAACGGCCCCAGATCGATAGCCGCCTGCGCCTGTTTTCGGAATGGCTGTTCGGCAATGAACTGAACATCTCGGTCCCGCTCTACTACGAGCCGCTGAACCGGCCGCGTCTTCAGATCGGCAAGCTGAACGTGTCGGTGGACAGCCACATAACCGCCACGGCCTTTATCGAGCGCGCCCGCTCCACCCTGATCAGCGGCGTGTTGCGGAACCTGCTGCTGGGTCTGCTCCTGACCGCCATGTTCCATTTCATGGTGACCAAGCCGATCCTGGCCATCAGCAAGGCGGTCTCCAAGATAGAGCCGGAGGCGCCGGGCGGCTTTCTGGTTCAGGTGCCGAGGGGGCATGATAGCGACGAATTGGGAATCCTCGTCAGCCGGACCAACCATTTCCTGAAGGCTTTCGACGCTTCGCTCCGGGAAAGGGCGCGCTATGCCGAAGAACTCAGGGGAGCCCTCATCCGCGCCGAGGAGGGCAGCCGGTCGAAGTCCCAGTTCCTCTCGACCATGAGCCACGAACTGCGTACACCGCTGAACGCGATCATCGGCTTTTCAGAATTGATCCGGGACGATCCGGCGGCTCAGGCCAAAGGAGCGGCACTTGGGGACTATGCCCAGGAAATCCACGACAGCGGAAGCCAGCTTCTCCAGATCATCAACGACCTGCTCGATCTGACGGAGATCGACGCCGGCAACCACGCCATCCGTCCCGAACCGCTGGAAATCCCCCGCCTGCTCGATACGTGCGCCCGTCTGGTGGCCGGTACCGCCCGCGAGCGCAATCTGCGCCTGACTGTCGAGACCGGAGAGGAATGCCCGTCCCTAATCGCCGACGCCCGCGCGGTGCGTCAGATCATCCTGAACCTGCTGTCGAACG
>DASQKT010000007.1:0-10050 GCA_035630415.1 Skermanella sp. | reverse complement strand
CTCGTCCGCGAGTTCTTCAAGGCCGGCAAGACGGTCGGCGCCATCTGCCACGGCCCGCAGGTCCTCATCAGCGCCGATCTGGTCAAGGGCAGGACGCTGACCGCCGTAACGCCGATCCGCATTGATCTGACCAATGCCGGAGCCAATGTGATCGACCAGGAAGTGGTGACGGACAAGGGGCTCGTAACCAGCCGCACGCCGAAGGACCTGCCGGCCTTCTGCGCCAAGCTGATCGAGGAGATCGGCGAGGGCCGCCATCGCGGTCAGGCTGCCGCCGCCGAATAAGGCTGAAGAAGTTGCCAAGCCGGGGGCCAGTCCCCGGCTTGGCCCCCCCGCGTTTACGAGATCAGGTGCAGCAGAACGCCCGCCGCCGCACAGCCGCCGATCACGGGCAGGACGCCGACCTTGAAGCGGAAGACGGCGATCACGGCGGCTGATGTCAGCAGCAGCGCCGGAAGATCGATGGACGCCGCCACTGGCCAGTCGATCGACATTCCAGCGATTTGGATCTCCCGCACTTCCCTGAACAGGGTGTGCAGCGCGAACCAGATCGCGAGGTTGAGGATGACGCCGACCACCGCCGCCGTGATCGCACTCAAGGCCGACGTCAGCGCGCGGTTGCCGCGCAGCGCTTCGACGAAGGGCGCTCCCAGGAAGATCCACAGGAAACAGGGAACGAAGGTGACCCAGGTCGCCAGCAGCCCCGCCAGGGTCCCTGCCAGCATCGGCGGCAGGCCGCCGGGATCGCGGAAGGCTCCCATGAAGCCGACGAACTGGAGCACCATGATCAGCGGCCCCGGCGTCGTCTCCGCCATGCCCAGCCCGTCCAGCATCTCGCCGGGCTGGAGCCAGCCGTAGTTCTCGACCGCTTGCTGGGCCACATAGGCCAGCACCGCATAGGCGCCGCCGAAGGTGACGACCGCCATCTTCGAGAAGAACAGCGCTATCTGCGCATAGACGCTGTCCCATCCAAGCGACAGCCCCAGCACCAGGATCGGTCCGAACCAGAGGACGAGGCAGATCGCCGAAATCCGCAGCGACCAAGCCAGCGACGGACGGGCGTGGTCCGGCGTCTCCTCTCCTAGCAAGGTTTCGGCATCCGCCACCGGCTTTCCCCCGGCGGAGGCATGGCCGCCAGCGCCCTGGAACGCGCGCAGGCCCGTGCGGCCGCCGAGGAACCCGATCACCCCGGCCCCCAGCACGATCAGCGGGAACGGCAGGTCGAACAGGAAGATCGCGACGAAGGCCGCCGCCGCGATGCCGATCATGACGCCGTTCTTCAGCGCCTTGGAGCCTATCCGGACCACCGCCTGAAGGACGATGGCGAGCACCGCCGCCTTGAGGCCGAAGAACAGGGCCGCCACCAGCGGGACGTTGCCCAGGCCCGCATAGATCCAGCTCAAAGCCATGATCGATACGACGCCGGGCAGCACGAACAGCACGCCGGCGATCAGCCCGCCGAGCGTCCGGTGCATCAGCCAGCCGATATAGACGGTAAGCTGCTGGGCTTCGGGTCCCGGCAGCAGCATGCAGTAGTTCAGCGCGTGCAGGAACCGGGTCTCGCCGATCCAGCGCAACTCTTCCACCAGCACCCTGTGCATCATGGCGATCTGTCCGGCGGGACCGCCGAAGCTCAGCAGGCCGATCCGCATCCAGACCCGCAACGCCTGGGCCAGGGTAACGCCGTGGCCGAATGGCCGGGCCGGAGTGGTGACGGCCGGAACGTCGGTCATGATCGGGAATGCCCTTGGCGTTGTGATCGCTTATCCGAAGCTATGCCCGAGACTGGATCGACGTGCAATGGACGGCGTGCGATTGCATCAGACGCATTCAAAGCGTATTGTTCACGATAAAGGAGCAGGCGTCGCCGTAGAAGCGCCAGCCTCACTCGCTTCAGGGAGCAAGCCAGTCATGAAAGCCTTTTTTCTCGGCATCCTCACCGCCGTCCTTCTGGCCGTCGGCTCGGCGGTCGTCCTGCAAGGCTATGTTCAGAAACCGGTAACCGAAGCGTTCAGCACATCCTCAGTCCGTATCTGAGCCGGCTGTCTTCAAATCGAGTCGGGACGAGTCACAAAATAATGGCCCTGGGCCTCAGCCCGCCGCCAGCATCGGCTGGCGGACGGGCTTGCGGAGCGCCTGGGAAGCGTTGAGCACCGCCTTCTGGAGTTTCTCGAAAGCGCGGGCTTCGATCTGGCGGATACGCTCGCGGGATACGTCGTAGCGCTCGCCAAGGACTTCCAGTGTCGCCGGTTCCTCGGCAAGACGGCGTTCCAGCAGGATCTGGCGCTCGCGGTCGTTCAGCTTCTCCAGCGCCTGTCCAAGCAAACGGCGGCGGAGCGCCATCTCATCGGCTTCGGCTACCACCGCTTCCTGGGTCGGACGCTCGTCCGACAGAAGGTCGAGCCAGTCGGTGTCGCCCTCGCCGCCGACCGCCGCATTGAGCGAACTGTCGCCCATCGACAGCCGGCGGTTCATCTCGACCACCTCGGCTTCGGGAACGTCCAGTTCGGTCGCGATGGTCGTCACCGTTTCGGGCGACAGGTCGCCCTGCTCCAGCTCCTCCATCTTGCCTTTCAGCCGGCGGAGGTTGAAGAACAGCTTTTTCTGGGCGGCGGTCGTGCCCATCTTGACCATCGACCAGTTGTGCAGGATGTATTCCTGGATCGACGCCCTGATCCACCAGATCGCGTATGTGGCGAACCGGAAACCACGGTCGGGGTCGAACTTCTGCGCCGCCTGCATCAGGCCGACATTGCCTTCGGCAATCAGTTCCGACGCCGGCAGGCCGTAGCCGGCGAAGCCGCGGGCGATTTTGATCACGAGCCGCAAGTGGCTGCCGGTTAATTGCCGTAAGGCTTCCTCGTCCCTGCGGTCGCGCCATGCCAGCGCCAGATCCTGTTCCTGATCGGGCCTCAGCATGGGAAAGCGTTTGGCTTCCTCAAGGTAGCGGCCCATGCCGCCGCCGCTCTGCGCAATGTTCAATAACGTCATTCGTCGAGCCTCCTCTTCCGTCGACATGTCCCACCCTGACCACCAGAACCGCGCGGACGCGACAAAATCGCCCCATAAAGGGGGCGATTTTGAAAATCACATCCACCAGATCGATAGGTCGGGATTTCCGGGAAAGTTCGTCGCTGCGAAATGGGCTCAAAAGCCCCGACGAACAGACAACAGATAAGCCTTCCTCATCGTTTTTCAAGAGTTTAGCGGCTTTTAACCACCGGAACCCTTGTTCCGTAAGTCGTCAACAGGTCGATATGGTAACAAATTTATAACAGGATTCATAGCGCTTGTCGGACATCTCATAGCGGTGTTCTAAAATAGGCATAGCGGGAACGATCCATTTTTTAAGAGATTTGCATCTTAAACTCTATTATCTGCGAAGCTTGTTGATTCTGATCACTTGTTGTATGGATGGCCAGGCTTGCTCCCCATGCCTTGGTTCGCACCCCGCTGGCCCCGTTCCAGATCTTCGCAAACCGCTGAGCTAATAAAATTTCGCTGAAGCGATAAGCCGTTGCGAATATTGGCCGTCCTTACCTCTTTATATGCGTCGGCGTGCTAATTCGCAGCGGCTGGGTTATGATTGGCGCCACTGATCGCCACTGATATCAGTCTACAAGAACTTACCAGGGGTTGTTGTATGGTCGTAACGAACTCATCGTTCGGCGTGGCGGATTTGACCAATTGCGATCGTGAGCCGATCGAAATTCCCGGATCGATCCAGCCGCACGGCATCCTGGTAGTCCTTCACCCGGAAAGCCTGGTCATCCTTCAAGCGGCGGGACCGACCGATGTCCTGCTGGGACTGACAGTAGACGACCTGCTGGGCGTCGAGTTCGGGGCCTTGGTCAGTGCCGACGCGGTCCAGGTCATCAGGGACATCCTGACGCGCGTCAGCCATGGCCCCCGGTCGGAGAACCTTTTCAGCTTCGAGGTAACCGCGGTCGGACAAAGGTTCGACGCCGCCGTCCATGCCGGCGAAGCGGGCATGATCGTCGAGATGGAGCCCGTGAAGACCGCTCCCCCGCTGCCCGGCGGACCGTTGGGGCTGGTCCAGACGATGCTGGCATCGGTACAGGATGCCGCCGGCCTCAAGGATTTCTGTCAGCGTGCGGCCGAGGAGGTCCAGCGGGCGACGGGATTCGCCCGCGTCATGGTCTACCGCTTCAACGAGGATGACAGCGGCCATGTCTTCGCGGAGGCCAGGAAAGGAGAGATCGGTACATATCTGGATCTGCATTTCCCGGCATCCGATATTCCGGCGCAGGCGCGAGACCTGTACAGCCGCAACTGGCTGCGCCTGATCGCCGACGCGCGATACCAGCCGGCGCCGCTGATCCCAAGCCTCAATCCCCTTACCGGAGCACCGGTCAACCTGTCCCACTGCGCTCTCCGCAGCGTATCGCCGCTCCATCTGGAATATTTGGCCAATATGGGCGTGCGCGCCTCCATGTCGGTCTCGATCATGCGGGGCGGCAAGCTGTGGGGCCTGTTCGCCTGCCATCATGACCAGCCCAGGCATCTGGCGCCGGGCCTGAGAGCCGCCTGCGAACTGTTCGCCCAAATGTTCTCCTTCCAACTCGAAGCCAGGATCAAGGCCGATACGCTGGAAGAGGCGATGCGCATGCGCGGCATCCACGACCGGCTGGTCGCCGTGATCTCCAGCGAACCGGACATCGTCAACGGTCTTGTCCAGCATCAGCCGAACCTTCAGGATTACCTGCCCTCCAGCGGCGTCGCCCTGTGGCTGGACGGCAGGTACTCGTCGATCGGAACGACGCCCGACGAAGGAGAAATCAAGAAGCTGGCGGAATGGCTGGCCGCCGGCAAAGCGCCGGGCGTCTGGGCGACCGACCGCCTGCCGCTGGTTTGGGAAGACGGACGCGACATGGCCGGGCAGGCCTGCGGCGTGCTCGTGCTTTCGGTGTCGCGCAGTCCCCGCGACTATATCTTCTGGTTCCGGCCCGAAGTCCTCCAGACGGTGACCTGGGCCGGCAATCCGAACAAGCCGGTGGAAACGAAGCCGGGCGAACTCCGTCTGTCTCCCCGGCGCTCTTTCGATGCCTGGGTCGAACAGGTCCGTTTCAGGACCGTGCCCTGGAGCGAGGCTGAAATCACGGCAGCTCAAACCTTGAGAACCACGCTGCTGGAAGTCGTGCTCCAACGGGTCGACCAAGTGGCGCGGGAACGCGAACTTTCCCGGCAGCGGCAGGAACTGCTGCTGGCGGAACTGGACCACCGGGTCAAGAACACGCTGGCGAATATCCAGGCGCTGGTCCAGTACGCCTCGGCCAGCGGCGGAAGCGGCGGCGATGCCGTCTCCGGGACCGCGTCCGAGATGCTGAACGGCTTCACCGCCTCCTTCGGTCATCGCCTGCGGGCGATGGCCCATGCTCACAGTCTGCTGACCCAGAGCCGCTGGGAGGGCGCCGACCTGCGCAGCCTGCTGGAGGAAGAAGCCCGCGCCCACACCGCAGGAGTGGAGGGAGCGGCGGTCCGCACCCGACTCACCGGGCCGGAGATAATGCTGAGGCCGAAAGCCGCCTTGGCGCTCAGCATGGCCATCCACGAACTGGTCACCAATGCGGCGAAGTACGGCGCCTTGTCGGTACCCGACGGGATGGTGGATATCGCCTGGGCCTTGAACGAAGGCGGCAAGAACGGCGAAGCGGCGACTTTCACGCTCGACTGGACCGAAAGTGGCGGTCCGCCGGTATCGCCGCCGACACGCCACGGTTTCGGCCGGATCGTGATAGAGAAGAGCCTCGCCTACGAAGTCGATGGCGAAAGCAGGCTGGTCTTCGCGGCCGGCGGTGTCCGGTGCCATGTCCGCATCCCGGTCGAGCATGTCGTCGATCGGGTGCGGCCCCCGCAGGTGTCGATAACGGCAGCCGGTCCCCGGAAGGAAGCGGAGCCGGTCCTGCCCAGCCGCGTCCTGCTGGTGGAGGACTCCGGCCTCGTCGCGATGCAGATCCAGAACCTGCTGGAGGAAGCGGGCTGCGAAGTGGTGGGTCCGGCGTCCCGTGTCGGACCTGCGCTCAGGCTCGCCATGAGCGAGGTCATCGACGCCGCCGTGCTGGACGTCGACCTCAACGGCACACCGTCCTGGGACGTCGCCGATGCCCTCACATCGCGCGGCATCCCTTTCGTGCTAGCTACAGGCTACAGTTCGGACAACGCCCTGCCAGACCGCTTCCGCTCCGTGCCGAAGCTGCTCAAACCTTTCTCGACCCAAGGCTTCGAGGCGGCGTTGCGCAAACTGCTGGAAGCACGGTGACCTTCCGCATCACTCGTAGGCAGCGTCGAAGAAGGCTTCCTCCAGCTCCATCATGCGCCGGAAGTTCGCAGCCATGACACGGCGGGTCTCGTCGTCCGCCGAAGCGCCGACCCGGTCCGTTTCCTCCCGCAGCCAGGTGACGAAGGCCTCGAACGGCGGGATGGCATGCAGCTCGATCCATTCCGACAGCCAGAACTGCCGGGGGCGTTCGGGCGGGCAGGCCTTGGCCCAGGTCAGGTAGCTCCACTCGGCGGCACACAAGATGCTGAGCACCTGGGCATAGCTGCCGCTGCGCCCCCCGGACTGGAGCAGGCCGATGAAGTCGCGGGTGACGGGTCCAAGCTCCGGCGTCTTCCAGACCGATTCGGGAACTTCGAGTTCCCGGAACGACCGCAGGAAGAAGTCGTTCTCGTCGGCGGTGACGGCGGCGGCGAACTGGGCGAATTGCCGTTTCGACGGCATGGACGGCGCGTAGGCGATGGCGTAGCCCAGCAGCGCCACGAAGCTGTTCACGAAGGCGTAGTCCTGGACCAGATAGCGGGCGGCGACGTCATCGCCGAGGGTGCCCGCCCCCAGTTCACGGGCGAACCGGTGCGTCGTCATGCGGGTCCAGTGCGGTTCGGCGCCGTCCCGCAGCCAGTCGGTGAAGCGTTCTTCCGGATCGGTCTTGCGGCGCTCTTCGAAGGTCAATGCCCGTCACTCCAGCAGATCGTGATATTCGCGATGGCGGCGAATCCAGGCCGATGCATAGCTGCATATAGGCACGACCTTCAACCCTTCCGCCCGCGCCGTTTCCATCACGCCCCGCATCAGCCGGCCCGCCGCACCCGTCCCGCGCAGGGACGGCGGCGCCTCGACATAGGGGATGTGCAGGGTCGAGCCGTTGCGGCGGTAATTGGCGAAGACGATCCTGCCGTCCACATCCAGTTCATAGCGGCTTCGCGCCGCGTTGTCGGTGATGGCGTCCGTCATGTCCCCTACTCTTTCATATCCTCAACTTCACATCCTCAACAGTTCAGGAGCCGGAACCGGCCGAACCCCCGACGAAGGCCTCCCGCAGCCGGCTGGCGACATAGGCCTGCGCCTCCTTGGCTTTTTCCACGACCGGAGCCGCACCGAAGAACTCGTGGGTGACGCCCTCGTAGTTATTGGACGCCACTTCGACGCCGGCGTTGCGCAGCCGCTGGGCCAGCAGTTGGCCTTCGGAACGCAGCGGGTCGATCTCGGCCGTGACGATGGTGGTGGGAGGCAGTCCGGCCAGATCGGGCGCGTTCACCACGTCGATCAGCGGATTGTTGCCGTCACGCGGGCTGCGCAGGTACTTGTCGAAGAACCAGCCCATCATCGCCTTGTTCAGCGGCTTGGCGTTCGAGTTCTCCTGATACGACTCGGTGTTCATGTTGTTACCGGCGACCGGATATATGAGCGCCTGATGGACCGGCGGAAGGAGCCCCTGTTCCCTTGCCATGCGCGACACGCCGATCGCCATGTTGCCGCCGGCGCTCTCGCCCGCCACCGCGATGCGGTTGGGGTCGCCGCCGAACTGGCTGGCATTGGCCTGGGTCCAGCGGTAAGCCGCCAGCGCGTCCTCGTGGGCGGCAGGGAACTTCGCTTCCGGACCCTTGCGGTACTCGGCAGAGACGACGATGGCGCCGGACTGGTTCGCCAGCGCGCGGGCCGAAGCGTCATAGGTGTCGAGGTCGGCGATGACCCAGCCGCCGCCGTGATAGTAGACGATGACGGGCAGTGGGCTGCGTGCAGCACCTGGAACATAGATGCGGGCCGGCTGCGAACCGCCGGGACCGGGAATGCTGACGTTGCGGACGGACGCCACGGCTTCGGGAGCGGCGCTCTGACCATCGTCCTCAAGGACCTTCTTGACCGCGTCGCCCAGTGTCGGCTGCTTGCGAGCCTCCGGTGCGGACAGCGTCTCGATCGGCTTCGGACCCAGCGCCTGGAGCGCCAGCAATGCGGAAGCCATGTCGGTGTCGGCGCTCGCCAGCGTGGGAACGCCCTGGGCTGCGGCGGCCGGGTCCTTGGACACGGCGGTCCCCAGATTGGACATCTGCTGACAGGCGCCAAGGGCCATCAGGGCCACCGCCCCCATCAGCAGCGGGGCGAGAGAGGAATGCTTCGACCGATTCTTCATCTTGACCTTTCGCGATGCGGCACACTCCGGCGCCACGATCGTCATTGTCTTATTCAGATCCCTCCAACAAGGAGAACCAACCGCCAGTTCCCATTTGCACGTCATATGCACGTGATCGATCAGGTGAAATCAGGCGTAATACCATCAATAAAAAATGCGCGGCTGCTTCCAGCCGCGCATTTACTTACCAAAGGAATTCAGGCCTCGAATCAGACCTGCTTTACCTTCGCTTCGCGTTCCCAGAACCTGACCTTGCGGCAGGCCTGAACGAAGGTCTTGGCATCGCCCGAGCCCTTCAGCTCGACGAAGCCGCCGTCGATATCAGGAGCGACGCCGGCCTTGTCCAGCAGTGGCATGGCATCGGCGTTGTAGGCGATGAACTTCGCGTGGGCGAAGGCATCGGTGACGAAATCGCGGGCGGTCGCCTCCTTCGCCAGCAGGGCAGCGCCGGCCGCCGACAGCAGGATCGCCACGCTGTCGTAGACGACGGACGGAGCGCCGTTGATCTTCTCGTCGCCCTCGATCCAGGTACCGTCGCTGGCCTTGACGCCGCCGACCATTGGGGCAACGAACTCCAGCATGGCGCCCTCTGCGAGGACGGCGTCCTTCAGCGACTTGACCAGATCGATGTCCACTCCGTCGCTGACCAGCACGCCGACCTTGCGGCCCTTGAAGCTGTCCGGCCCGTTCAGCAGGATGCTGAGCGCCGGGGACGCCGGCAGGTCGGTGCGGGTTGGGCGGGCGGCGTCGGCCGGCTTGGGCTTCTGCTCCAGCCGCAGGCCGGTGATAACCTTGTCGGCCAGTCCTTCGTCCACGTTCATCAGATGGGACACCATGCGCGAGCGGATCGCCGGAGTCTTGACCTTGCTCAGTTCGAAGATGAAGGCGTCGGCGATGTGGGTCTGCTCGACCGGCGTCTGGCTGATGTAGAACTGGCGGGCCTGGCTGTAGTGGTCGGAGAAAGTCTCCGGCCTGATCCGCAGCTTGGCGCCCTGCTCCTCCGCCGGATACGACTTGAAGCCGATATCGGGAGCTTCACGCGGGCCGCCGGCTGCCCCGCCCCAGGAGTTCGGCTCGTAGTTGGCACGGCCCTTGGGGTTGACCATGGCCATGTGGCCGTCCTGCTGGAAGTGGTTGACCGGCTTCTTCGGCGCGTTGATCGGCAGATAGGTGAAGTTGGGGCTGCCCAGCCGCTTCAACTGCGTGTCCAGATAGGAGAAGTTACGGCCCTGGAGCAGCGGATCGTTGGTGAAGTCGATGCCGGGGACGATGTTCTGGGTGCAGAAGGCGACCTGCTCGGTTTCCGCGAAGAAGTTATCGACGGTGCGATCGAGTACCATGCGGCCGACGATCCGGACCGGAACCAGTTCTTCCGGAATGATCTTGGTCGCATCGATCACGTCGAAGTCGAACTTCTCGGCGAAGTCCTGGTCGAAGAGCTGGACGCCCAGTTCCCATTCCGGATAGTCACCGGCCTGGATGGCGTTCCACAGGTCGCGGCGGTGGAAGTCGGGATCGGCGCCATTGATCTTGAGCGCCTCGTTCCAGACGACCGACTGCATGCCCAGCTTGGGCTTCCAATGGAACTTGACGAAGGTCGACTTGCCTTCGGCGTTGACGA
>DASQKT010000006.1:0-8480 GCA_035630415.1 Skermanella sp. | reverse complement strand
CGAACAAATAGACCAGCGTCACCAGCCCGCCGACCCCCAGCGTGCCGTCGCCCACAATCCCGGTCATCCGCTCGCCGAACCACTTCGGCATTGCGGTCACGGTGGACTGGAAGATCAGGCCGGCGCAGACCATCGTCACCGACAGCACGACGAAGGCGCGGATCGCGTCGCCCCGGTTGGTGCCGACCCTCGGCTTCAGATCGCGCGGACGGTCGGTGACCATGCCGGTTGCGATCAGCGCCAGCAGCACTAATCCGGTACCGAAACAAACCGCTCCCGGAACGATGAAGGCCGCCCGCCAGTTTACCAGTTCGGTAAGACCGCCGGCGATCAAGGCGGCGCTGGCAATCCCTAAGCTGCCGAAGATGCCCATGACGCCAAGCGCCCGGCCACGGTTGACCGCGTTCTTGATCGTCCACGACATGCCGACCGGATGGTAGATCGATGCGCCCAGACCCAGCACGGCCAATCCGACCGCCAAGCCCGTCGTGCCGCCGGCCAGCCCGGACAGCACGGCGCCCGCGCCCGTCAGCAGGAAGAACACGACCATCATCTTGGCGTCGCTCCAGCGGTCGCCCAGCCAGCCCGCCAGCGGCGCACCGACGCCGATCATCAGGGACCCGATGGTCCACAGCCGGATCAGCTCGTCGTAACCGATCGTCCAATCCCGTTCCAGCCCCAGAACGACCGTGAGATACAGGGCCGACAGCACATGCATGAAGGCATGGCCGATGCACGAGAACCCCAGGGACAGACGCGTGGACGCGGGTGACATACTAGAACCTTTCAAAGGTGGGTCTGGAAACGTCGCACAAGGTCGTCGGCACGGGCAAGTTGCGCAGGCCGCATGGCACATATGCGCTACTTATTGGATAAACACGCCGGCTGCCGTAAGATGCCGCGACCGTCATACCACCCACCACCCTTCTGGCCGGACCCCTCCATGACTGCCCCTCCTGAAACCTGTGCCGTGCCGGAAGACCGGCACCTGCACTGGCTGCGCCGTGGCCTGAGCCAGCCCGGCGGCAAGCTCCCCCTGTTCGACGAGGAAGGGCAGCGGATCGACCGCGAGATCGTCAAGGCCTGCATCGCAGCCGGCTGGGCCGAGCGCTGGTTCAAGAACCCGCTGAAACCGGACTGGGTCGTCTGCCGCATCACCGATGCCGGACGCGCTGTCCTGACGTCGCAATTCAAAGACGCAAAAAAATCTCAGCGTGGCGATACGTCGCAGCCTTGACATAACTCGCCGTTCATTGCATAACTGACATCCGGTTAAGACGGGTCCGGGTTTAGGGAGGAACATCCGAAAAGGATGGTCGTGGTCAACGAGCCGCAAGAAGTTGCCAGTTACAACGAACGGCCCCTCATTTTGAGGGGCCGTTCGTGTTTCTACGGCTCGTCATGTTGCAGTGCGATTTTCTCTTGGCCGCGCCGATTTATTGATTTGCGGGAACCTGCGGCCCTCTCTCCAGCCGCAAAAGCAAGAAGGCCGGAAACGCCCATGGCGTTTCCGGCCTTCTTGCAATTTCAGTTTCCTGAATATATCGGGCAGGCGGGATTCGAACCCACGACCCCCAGTCCCCCAGACTGATGCGCTACCAGGCTGCGCTACTGCCCGCAAGACCACCGCACCGGTTCGCACCGGCTTTGGCGTGGCGGGGACTATAGCGGCGGGGTTGCCCCTCCGCAATCACCCCGATGAAATTATTTGCTCTTTCCGCTTCTCAACCACTAGCCCCGGCCAGACCCCCGGCCTCTCAGGGCCGTCCGCTCCTCAGCATATCCCGCAGGGCGATCAGCTCCATCAGCACCGCCTCGATATCGCCGCGCTGGGAAGTGGTCATGCCGTAGTGATGCTCGTCGTGATCGCCGAGGTCGTCGTCATGCTCCAGCTCGTGAGCTTCGTCGCCCTCACCCTCGCCATGGCCCGGCAACGCCGACTCTTCCGTCGGATGCAAACCTTCCTCCACGACGCCCACGGCTCCGCCACGAGCCTCGCGCAGCAGGCGTTGCACGCCTTTGATCGTATAGCCTTCCTTGTACAGCAGGCTCTGAATGCGGCGCAGCAGCTCGACATCCTCGGGACGGTAATAGCGCCGGCCGCCGCCGCGCTTCAGCGGGCGGATCTGCGGGAATTTGGTTTCCCAGAAGCGCAGCACATGCTGCGGCACGTCGAGGTCGGCCGACACTTCGCTGATCGTGCGGAAGGCTGTCGCCGACTTCACCATGCTGCGGGGCCGCGGGTCCGGAGTGGGAGCGGTCATCGTCACGAGGCAACTTCAATATGCGGCGGATCGAGTTCGGCGAGCGTCTGGT
This sequence comes from Skermanella sp., assembly GCA_035630415.1. GTDB lineage: Bacteria > Pseudomonadota > Alphaproteobacteria > Azospirillales > Azospirillaceae > Skermanella. The sequence goes on along the minus strand of DASQKT010000006.1, from coordinate 6,164 downwards.
TGATGCGGGCCTTGAGCACATGGCTCGCCCGGAACACCAGCACCCGCCTCGGCATGATCGGCACTTCCTCACCCGTCTTGGGATTGCGCCCGACGCGCTGTCCCTTCTGCCGGACCGAGAAACTGCCGAAGGAGGATATCTTCACCATCTCTCCGCGCGCGAGCGCGTCGGAGATCTCATTCAATACGGTCTCCACCAGATCGGCGGATTCGTTGCGCGACAAGCCGACTTCCTGGTACACGGCCTCGCTCAACTGAGCGCGGGTGACGGTCTCCTGACTCATGGCGTATTCCCTTTCGCCAGTGGCCCGCAAGGCGCCGGACCTGCCGCCGAAACCGTAATCCCGCGGAAGAAATGCGTCAATTACAAAGAGTTGGCGGACATCGTTGAGCGTGGGGGAGACCTCCACAGCCTTACATGCGAACCAGTGCCGAACCCCAGGTGAAACCGCCGCCCATGGCTTCCAGCAGCACCAGATCACCCCGTTTGATACGGCCGTCATGGACCGCTTCGGCCAGCGCCAGCGGGATCGATGCCGCCGACGTGTTGCCGTGATGATCCACCGTCATGACCACCTTGTCGGTCGAAAGCTTCAGCTTCCGCGCCGTGCCCTCGATGATCCGCTTGTTGGCCTGATGCGGCACCAGCCAGTCGATGTCGGCAGCCGTCAGGTTATTGGCTTCCAGCGCCTCGACCACCACTTCGCTCAGCCGGGTCACGGCATGGCGGAAGACTTCCTGGCCGACCATCCGGACATGCCCGGTGCTCTGCGTCGCCGAAGGTCCGCCATCGACCCACAGCAGCTCATAGTGGCGTCCGTCGGAATGCAGGTGGGTGGACAAGATGCCGGTGTCGGCGCTGGTTCCCTCGCCCTCTTCCGCCTGGAGCACCACGGCGCCGGCGCCGTCGCCGAACAGCACGCAGGTCGTCCGGTCTTCCCAGTCCAGGATGCGGGAGAAGGTTTCCGCCCCGATCACCAGGGCAGTCTTGGCCTGACCCAGCCGGATGAAGTTGTCGGCCACCGACAACGCGAAGATGAAGCCGGAGCAGACCGCCTGAAGGTCGAAGGCGACGCCGTGGGTGATGCCAAGCTCGGCCTGCACCCTGGTCGCGGTCGCCGGAAAGGTATGGTCCGGAGTCGTGGTCGCCAGGATGATCAGATCCACCTGATCCGCCGCGATCCCGGCATGCTCCAGCGCCTTCCGCGCCGCCGCCAGCGCTAGGTCCGACGTCTTCTCGGTCGGCGCCGCCAGATGGCGGGACCGGATGCCGGTACGCTGCGTTATCCAATCATCAGACGTATCGACCCGCTGGGCGAGGTCCTGATTGGTTACAACGTTCTGCGGCAGGTACGATCCGCAGCCTGTGATCCTGGAACGTCGAACCATTTATACGGCCGCTGCTTTCGGGTCTGGGAGGGGTGATTCGGGAGATGACGACTCCACGAGGGCGGATGCCTCGGCGATCGCGCTGTTGATGCGCGCCACCTCGACCTTGATCGTTTCGTTGAAGCCTCGCGTGACCATGTCGACCGCAACGCAGACGGCGTTGGCGAAGCCGTCGGCATCGGTGCCGCCGTGGCTCTTCACGCAGACGCCCTGAAGCCCCAGGAACATCGCGCCGTTGTAGCGTCGCGGGTCCATCCGTTTCCGGAGCTTGGTGAAAGCGTTGCGGGCCAGCAGGTAGCCGATCTTGGCGAGGATGGAAGAGCTGAAGGTCCGGCGCAGCAGCTCGGCGTAGAGCTTGGCGGTGCCTTCCGCCGTCTTGAGGGCGACATTGCCGGTAAAGCCGTCGGTGACGATTACGTCGACCAAGCCGGCCGGGATGTCGTTGCCCTCGATGAAACCATGGAACTTGCCGGGCAAGGGGGTGATCCGGAGCTGGGCCGCCGCCTGCTTGATCGACTCGTGTCCCTTGATCTCTTCGGCGCCGATGTTCAGCAGACCGACCGTCGGCTCCATCAGGCCCAGCACGGTCTTCGCGAAGACCGACCCCATGACCGCGAACTCGACGAGGTTCCTGCTGTCGCACTCGATGTTAGCGCCCAAGTCTAGCATGACGCTTTCGCCACGCATCGTTGGGAAGAACGACGCAATCGCCGGCCGGTCGATGCCCGGCAGCGTTTTAAGCACGAACTTGGCGATCGCCATCAGGGCACCGGTATTCCCGGCGGATACGACGCAGGCAGCCTTGCCCTGAGCCACCGCATCGATGGCGAGCCGCATGCTCGAAGTCCGTCCACTGCGCAAAGCGACTGCCGGCTTGGCATCGTTGCTGATGGCATCGGGCGTATGATGAATCGTGGAGATCCGCTCGAGATCGGGCAGGTTCGCGAGCAGCGGCTTTATCCGCTGTTCGTCGCCGAAGAACAGATAGTCGATCTCCGGGCAACGCAACCGAGCCATGTCGGCACCCGCGACAACCATTTCCGGCGCATGATCTCCGCCCATGGCATCAAGGGCGATCGTCAAACGCGCACTCACCGCATCCGAACTCCGTAGGCCGCCTGCCGCTCTGACGCCAACCGGCACGCTTGCCGATGGCCCATCACCTGATGAACCGCCACCTGATGAAACGTCACTCAATGACCTGGAACCCTGCGGATCGGTCACGCGGTAACGGTTTCAACCACCTCACGGCCGTCGTACTGGCCGCACGAACCACAGACATGGTGCGGGCGCTTCAGTTCGCCGCAGTTCGGGCATTCGGCATAGGAAGAGGCGGTCAGGGCGTGGTGAGAACGCCGCATGTCGCGCCGCGACTTCGAGGTCTTCTTTTTAGGAACAGCCATCGTCAGGACTCTCTATTATAAAAGGCGGCCCGAAGGAGCCGCCTCATGCGAACCGCTTCATTACAGAAAACGCCCCATCGGGGCAAGAGTGAAGCGCGAATTTAATCAGGCCGCTTCAGCTTGGCAAGGGCGAGGAAAGGATTGGGCCGTTCAACCGGGGATTCGTCGTCGTCCTCGATATGATCCTCGAAACCGATGCCGGGGCTGCGCGGATAGGGGTCCAGCGCCAGCGAAAGGTGCTGGGTCGCAAGCTCTCCCAGGTCGATCCGGTTGTCGATCAGCGGCTCCGGCGGGTCCTCCGCCTCCGCGTCGATCTCGACCTCCGGCGCCGTCGCCGGGATCAGATGGGCCGGGGCGAAGATCGTCTCGAACTCGTCCGCGACATGGGCCGGCACGGGGTCAAGCGTCACGACGCAGGTCTGCACCACATCGGCTTCCAGGGTGCCGGACACGCGGATCATCTTGCCGCCGCGGATGCGGCGCAGCCGTATGACGGCGCTGAAGTTTTCCAGCGATTGCAGGTCAAGGCGCTCCGCCAGCTTGGCGCATTCCTCCGGTTTCGCCTTGATCGTCTGCACCGTCTCGTCGGTCCCGACCTTGTCGGCCAGGATGGTCCGGGAGAATTCCGGTGCGATCTCGTGGTCGGTCATGGACGTCTCCCTGTTCCTGGTTCCACTGCCTGTCTTCACTTTCCGTCTTACCCGGACCTGACCGTCGTACCCGGACCTAACCAAACCTAACCGTCATACCCGGACTTGATCCGGGTACCTCCTTTCAGGAGCTGCGCGGGTGACATCCGGACTTCTGCTTGAAGTCCTCACGTCCGCCTCCGCCGGGAGGTACCCGGATCAAGTCCGGGTATGACGTAAAATAGGATAGAGCGGCAAAATCGAAATCGCTGCCTATCAGCATTTCACCCTGCCCGCAGACGCCTCACCCTATAGCAGGCGGCGGGCCGAATTGCACATGCCCGGCGACCAGCCGGTCGAGCGGCTGCGCCGCCAGCGACGCGACCTCACGCCGCATATACGTCGTTACGGCTTCGAAACAGCGCTCCGGCACTTCCATCACGGTGCCGTAAAGGTTGCGGTCAAGTGCCGCATGCATGACCGCGTCGTTGGGATCGTTCAGCCCCTTCTCATACGACACGATACGCCCGTAAAGCCCTTTCGCCATCTTCTTGATGTGCTTCGGCACGCTCAGGTCGCCGATCCCGATCTCCCGCAGGCTGCGGTCCATGTCGGCGATCAGGGTGTCGAACAGTTGCTGGGACACGGCCTCGGCCTCGGTCCCCCGCGTCTTCAGCCGGTGCATGACCAGGAAAGCGTGCATCGCGATCATCTCGAACCGCCCGTCGATCGTGTCGGGCACGGCCAGATCCGTGTAGAATTCGGGACGGCGCGCCTGGGCCACGATGGCTTCGTACAGGTCCAGCGCCTGAGCCTCGTGGCGGTTTCTCTGGAACAGGCGGTTCAGCAAAGCTCGGTCTCCATGGTCCTGAAGTGGTCCCGGAATGATCCCGAAGGAATCCCGAATTGGGCCGGAAGCGATTCCGGAAAGTTGACAGGACGGCGCGTCGGATGCAATTGTCCTACCCGAAATGGGTGCCGCCCAGGTTGCCGTCAATCCGCCCGGTCCCGGATATCGCCGGGGCGGTCAGGAAGACGGCGCCGGATAATGCCGGGGCGGCGGCGGATGGACAATACCGGGCAATCATGGTCAGACCAACACTTCGTCACGTCTTCGTTGCCGGCTTCATGGGCCTTGCATTGGCCGCCTGCTCGCCCTCGGTGGACACGCGGGGCAATCTGGCCGACAAGGATCGCCTCCAGCAGATCCAGCCGGGCGTCAGCACCCGCGACGATGTCGCGGCGGTGCTGGGGACCCCGTCCACGATGGGCACCTTCGATCCCAACACCTGGTACTATATCGGGGCCCGGACGGAAAAGACCGCTTTCTTCCGCCCCGATACGGTCGAGCGCAAGGTCGTCGTCGTCAAGTTCGACGAGGCCGGGACCGTCGCCGACGTCCATCAACTGGACCAGAGCGCCGGCAAGGAAGTCGAACTGGTCGAGCGCACGACCCCGACTGCCGGCCGCGACATGAACTTCATTGAACAGATGCTCGGCAACGTCGGCCGCTTCTCCGGCGGCAACGGCGGCTTCCGCCAGCCGGGCGTGCCCCGGCGGTAATTTCACGGCCAGGAACGGTTCACCCCCGGCGGTTCGCCCAACGAAAAAGCCCCGGAACCTCGCGGTTCCGGGGCTTTTTTCATTCCTCCCCCGTCACGCCGCCAGCTTGGCCAGGATCGCCAGCAGCAGGATCGCCACGATGTTGGTGATCTTGATCATCGGGTTGACCGCCGGACCGGCGGTGTCCTTGTACGGATCGCCGACGGTGTCGCCGGTCACGGCCGCCTTATGGGCGTCCGAACCCTTGCCGCCGTAGTTGCCTTCCTCGATGTACTTCTTGGCGTTGTCCCAGGCGCCGCCGCCTGAGGTCATCGAGATCGCGACGAAGATGCCGGTCACGATGGTTCCCAGCAGCATAGCGCCCAGCGCCGTGAAGGCCGCCGCTTGCCCCGCGATCAGGTTGATGACGAAGTAGAGCACGATCGGGGCCGCGACCGGCAGCAGCGACGGCAGGATCATCTCGCGGATCGCGGCACGGGTCAGCATATCCACCGCCTTGCCGTAGTCGGGCTTGGCCGTCCCTTCCATGATGCCCTTGATCTCACGGAACTGACGCCGGACCTCGACCACCACGGACCCCGCCGCCCGGCCGACGGCGGTCATGCCCATGGCGCCGAACAGGTAGGGCAGCAGCCCGCCGATCAGCAATCCTACCACGACATACGGGTCCTGAAGGTTGAAGGTCACATCCACGTTGGGGAAGTAGTGCTTCAGGTCCTCGATATAGGCCGCGAACAGCACTAGCGCCGCCAGACCGGCGGAGCCGATGGCATAGCCCTTGGTGACGGCCTTAGTCGTATTGCCCACGGCGTCCAGCGCGTCCGTGACGACGCGGGTTTCCTTGGGCAGGTCGGCCATTTCCGCGATGCCGCCGGCGTTGTCGGTCACCGGACCGTAGGCGTCGAGCGCCACGACCATGCCGGCCAGCGCCAGCATCGTGGTCGCCGCGATGGCGATGCCGAACAGGCCGGCCAGGGTATGGGCGATGATGATGCCGGCGCAGATCACCAGGGCCGGCAGGGCGGTCGCCTCCATCGAGATCGCCAGCCCCTGGATCACGTTGGTCCCGTGGCCCGTTTCCGACGACTTGGCGATGCTGCGGACCGGCCGGAACGCGGTGGATGTGTAGTATTCCGTGATCCAGACCAGCAGCCCGGTGACGCCAAGACCGACCAGAGAGC
>DASQKT010000005.1:0-2369 GCA_035630415.1 Skermanella sp. | reverse complement strand
TGTTCGTCACCCACTCGATCGAGGAAGCGATCATCGTCGGCAACCGCATCCTCGTGCTGTCGCCCCATCCGGGTCAGGTCAAGGCGGAACTCAACGCCCATAGCTACGGCCATGAGAAGAGCGAGGGCTTCGCGGCCCTGGAGAACCGCATCCACACGATGCTGTTCGCCGAGCAGACGACGGCGCCGGCCCCTAAGATCACCAGGGCGGCGCGGCCATGACGGGAAGCGTTCAATCGCACCAGCAGCCGCTCGTCCCGTCGGTCAGGCCGGAGTTCGAGCGGGACGTGCTCGACGCCGGCGTGATCGGCGATATCAGCCGGCCGCTCTCCCCGTGGGAGCGGCTGACCGGCAATACGCTGGCGCGCCGGATCTTCATCCTGGTCCTGCTCGGCGCCGCGTGGCAGATCTACGCCGTCTGGTCGGACAACCCGCTGATGTTCCCGACGCTCAGCGAAACGCTGACGACGCTGTGGACCAGTCTGGTCGATGGGCAGTTGCTCCAGCGCTGCCTGACCTCGCTGCGCATTCTGCTGGTCGGCTACGCTGTAGGCATTGCGGCGGCGGCGGTGCTGACGATGCTGGCGGTCACGACGCGCTTCGGCAACGACCTGCTGAGCACGCTGACCAGCATGTTCAATCCCCTTCCCGCCATAGCCCTGCTGCCGCTGGCCTTGCTGTGGTTCGGCCTGGGCGAAGGCAGCCTGACCTTCGTGCTGGTCCATGCCGTGCTGTGGCCGATGGCGCTCAACACGCATTCCGGCTTCATGGGCGTCAGCGACACCCTGCGGATGGCCGGGCACAACTACGGCCTCAAAGGCCTGCGCTACGTCATGCTGATCCTGGTGCCTGCCGCCCTGCCGTCGATCCTGACCGGCCTGAAGATCGGCTGGGCCTTCGCGTGGCGGACCCTGATTGCGGCGGAACTGGTGTTCGGCGTCAGTTCCGGGGCCGGCGGCATCGGCTGGTTCATCTACGAGAACCGCAACCAGCTCGAGATCCCCAGCGTCTTTGCCGGGCTGCTAATGGTCATCATCATCGGCCTGCTGGTCGAAAGCGTGGTCTTCCGCTCGATCGAAATCTATACCGTTAGAAAATGGGGTATGCAGCGATGAGTTCGTCAACCGTGGCGACAACCGTAGACGTGATCCCGACGTCGCCGGTGCTGGGCGCCGAGATCACCGGCATCGACCTTTCCCGCGACTTCGGCGACCGGGAGTACCAGTTCGTCAACGAGGCGCTGCTGAAGCACCGCGTGATCGTGCTGCGCAACCAGAACATCTCCGACGACGACCTGCTGGCCTTCAGCCGCCGTTTCGGCACGCTGGACAAGGCGCCGCCCAACGAGAACGGCAAGCAGTTCGTCCCCGGTTACGAGGAGATCTACGTCATCTCCAACGTGATCGAGAACGGCGTCGCCATCGGCGCGCTGGGGGCCGGCGAGGCGTCCTGGCACACCGACATGTCGTTCCTGCCCGACCCGCCGCTTGGCAGCGTGCTCTATTCGCTGGAAGTGCCGCCGAGCGGAGGAGACACGTGGTTCCTCAACACCGTCATGGCCTATCAGGCGCTCCCCGCCGACCTGCGCGCTCGCGTCGACAGCCTGTCGCTGAAGCATGACAGCACGACCAACAGCGGCGGTTTCCTCCGCCACGGCTACGAGCGTCCGACCGATCTGGCGACTTCCCCCGGCACGATCCACCCGCTGGTCATCACCCATCCGGAAAGCGGCGACCGCGCGCTCTACCTGGGCCGGCGTCTCAACGCCTATGTCGTCGGGCTGCCGATCGAGGAGGGCGAAGCCCTGCTGGACGAGTTGTGGAGCCACGTCGCCAAGCCGGAATTCACCTGGGCGCATTCCTGGCACAAGGGCGATCTGGTCATGTGGGACAACCGCGTCACCATGCACCGCCGCGACAGCTTCGACAACCAGCACCGCCGCCTGATGCACCGCACGCAGGTGCGCGCACGGCATAAGGCGGCTTAGGGGAGGGCTGCCCCAGACCGCTGAAACCAGGTTTTCGAGCTTGATTTAGATGCGGCACTGCCGCATGATCAAGTTTATGAAGACCAAGCCCATAACTGTCGTCGAGACGTCCGTGTTTACCCGGCGCGCAGACAAAATTCTCGGCGAAGAGGGGCGGAAGGCCGTCATCGATTTTCTTGCGAACAATCCGCTTGCCGGTGATGAAATTCCGGAAACAGGCGGAGTTCGCAAGGTTCGGATTTCTGCCAGGGGTAAAGGTAAATCGGGTGGCGCGCGCGTTATCTACTACTATCTTGACGATGATATGCCCCTGTTCGCGTTGCTAATCTACGGCAAGGATGAACAGGACGATATGACGGCAGAGCAGAAGAAGGTTGTCAGTA
>DASQKT010000004.1:0-2375 GCA_035630415.1 Skermanella sp. | reverse complement strand
GCCACCACCCGGGAATCTTCGCCTGCGCCCTGCTGAACAGCCAGCCCATGGGCTTCTACGCCCCGGCCCAAATCGTGCGCGACGCGCAGGAGCATGGCGTGACGGTGCGGGGACCGGACCTCAACCATTCCGACTGGGACTGCACGCTGGAGCCGGTCGGAGGGGAGGGCGGCAGGTTCCACGCATTGCGGCTGGGGCTGCGGCAGATCAAGGGTTTTCGTCAGGCCGAGGCTGCCGCGCTAATGAATGCCCGCCTGGATGCTGCATTCTGGGACCCCCATGACGTCCGCCGGCGCAGCGGCCTGTCGGCGTCTTCGCTGGAGTTGTTGGCTCAGGCCGATGCGTGGCGTTCCCTTGGCCTGGACCGCCGGGCGGCATTGTGGGCGGTCCAGGCGCTGGGGCCGGAGCCGCTGCCACTGTTCGCCCGGATCGACGGTGCCGTCGTGGACGAGCCCGAAGTCGCCTTGCCCGAGATGGCGCTGGGCGAGCATGTGGTGGAGGACTACTCCAGCCTGTCCCTGTCGCTGAAATGCCATCCGCTCAGATTGCTGCGCGACGGGCTGGAGCAATCCGGAATATTGCCGACCAGCCGTCTGGCCGAGGTGCGCCACGGCACGAGGATGTCCGTCGCCGGTCTCGTCCTGGTCCGGCAGCGGCCGGGCAGCGCCAGCGGCGTCGTCTTCATCACGCTGGAGGACGAATACGGCGTCGCCAACCTGATCGTCGTTCCGCCCGTATTCGAGCGCTTCCGCAAGGTGATCCTGACTGCCCGCCTGATCGCCGCGACCGGTCGGGTAGAGCGCCAGGATGGCGTGATCCACCTGCTTGCCGATCACCTGACCGACCAGAGTCCCCGCCTGCGCGAACTGACCGCCGAGCCGGATTATTTCCAGCCCGCCGACATGGCCGGCGGCATCGCCCGAGCCGACGAGGTCAAGCGCCCGACGGCGGACTACCGCAAAAATGCCGAAGTCGCCCAGGTCTTTCCCGATGGCAGGAACTTCAAATGATCGGGAATCAGGAAACCGTCAGCGCGATGCCAGCCCGGAAGTCTTCAGCAGGTTGCGGAGCGACAGCAGCGCTTGCTTGCGCTCCGCCTCCGCCTTGAAGCGTTTCATGAACGGCTCCAGGAATTCCGGGCTGTTGACCGCGCGGCCGACCGCTTCCACGGCGCAGGCGCGTGCCTTGCCTTCCGGCAGGGGAGATGCCGCGCACAGCTTCATCAATTGCAGAATGCGGTCCATGAAGCTGCGGTTGGGTGCGTTCAGCACGTCGGTACGGACGATGTCGAGCAATGTCATGTCCAGATCGCCAAGCAATCTGGCCTTGGTGTCGGCATCCATATCGGCGCCCGCGACATCCCGGTGCATGCCGACCAGTACGGGCAGCGCCGCAGGGCGGTCCTTGCCGCCGCTCTCGCGGACCAGATCGTCCGGCGACCATGCGGCGCGCACGAACTCCGTCATCTTGGCCTTGCTGGCGACGTAGGGCATCAGATCGACGATACGGACCAGCGTGCGGACCTTTTCCGACGGCAACCGGCACTGGCCGATCGCTTCCGCCACGCTTTCCGGATTGATCAAGCGAAGGGCGCGCTGTTCCAGCGTTTCCAGCATCTCGATATCGTCGGCAAGCGGCGGCGTCTTCCGGAAAAGCTCCATCAGCAGGTGCAGCGTCTGAGCCTGGTTCCACAGCGCCCGCTCCGCTTTCAGGGGCGCCAGATTGGTCAGTTCGCGGATTACCCGGCGCTCGATCATGCTGCGGGTCCGGGGGCATTGGCCCCGGCTGATCAGCCAGTTGAGCGCCCTGATACCGTCGGATGCGCGATTCGCCGGCGGCTCGTACCGTCCGGCGTGAAGATCCACCAGTGCCCTGATCTGGGTCAGGCGGTCGGAATGCTCAGGCCCGGTCAATTCGTTCGGAGTCGTCGTGGCGTTGACGATTTCCGCGAGTATCGCGTCGATCGGCATCACGAAACGGGCGGGAAGGTCCTCTTCGACGAGATGGCCCAGGGCGTCGAGCTTGCCGATCCACCCTTTGGTGTCGGCAAGATAGAGCGCCAGCGCGCGGAATATATGATAGGAGGTGGCGGTTCCATGCTTCGCTTCCAGCCCGGCGCACTGGGAGCCGTAGCCCCCCGATACGCAGGCGAGCACCGGCGCCTTCTTCGCGTCGGCTCTCAGTTCGGCGAGCAACTGGTCGGTCAGCGCCAGCAATTCCTTGAAGCGGCGCTGGACCGGCACGTCCGATCCCTGAACCTGATTGATCGCGGCTTTCTGAAGAGCGCCCTGCAAGGTCGTGCCGGCATCGTTCAATCGAAGCGCATGCGTTTCCGAATGCAGCAGTTCGATCGGAGTCAGGCGGTTGTCGTCCAT
>DASQKT010000003.1:0-6755 GCA_035630415.1 Skermanella sp. | reverse complement strand
CGAACAAATGAACTTCGGAAATCCCTGGCCTGCGGCAGTGCATGCCGATGTCGCCGGATACCGCACCTTGAACAAATCAGCACCACCTCCAGTCGTCATTGCGGAAAGAACGGCCCCGCCGAAGCGGGTTGAGCGACTGCTCTGATCAATTAAGATCATACCATATCAAACCTTCCCGGCAAATCGTCCCGAGGCCGTTTCGTGAGACACTTTCTCGGACATATTCGCGCAACACAGGCCGACAGGTCACGGAAGCGCTGCCCGGCCGGGCTTCTCCGGTCTTAGCATCTCCCAGAGCAACCGCGCCGCCGGCGCCGGTCACAGGATTGTTCCAGGTCAATCGGGTTCCCGCCGGTTGATCGACCAGTTTCAACAGAGCCGCCGCTTCGAGCGGGCGGTCCTCATCGGGAACCAGTGCTGTTTCGGCGCGCGTCGCCTCCGCCGTGGCATAAGCGGCATCGACCGCTGCCTGAGCCTCCTGGGCTGCAACCAGCTTGTCATGGGCCGCCACCGCCCCTGTCGCCATGGAGGGCAGCCCCGTGACCATGGCGGCTCCACCGGTGAACGCGCTGACCATCATCCGGCGCGCCACGGCCGGACCATGTTCCGCCGCGATCTCCGTCAGGGCGGCCTTCACCAGATCGGGCGGGCGCGGTCCCGTGACGATGCCGCCGGCAAGCTGCGTCAAGGGAACGCCGACCGTGTCCATCGGCATGTCGTCGGCGCTCATGGCTTCGGCATAGCGCGCCGCAGCATTATCCGCCAAGGCGCTAAGCCCCGTGCGCTCCGCCATTTCCTGGAACACGCCGCTGTCACGGATTGCCGAGTAGGCATGGTCCGTAACGCTTTCCGTGACTCTCTCCGTGACGCAGCCCGGAAGCGACGCCAGCATGCCGAGCGCCATGAACTGCGCGGCGACGGACTTCACGGCGCCGGAATTTACAGCAGGGGTCTTCACCGGATGCGGTCCTGTTTCCTGAAAGCGGGTGGCAGGTGGTGAGTGTTTCCACGCTTCGGGTTAACAGGTCCTTATCAAATCCCGAGTTCATTTTGGGCTACCTCTTCAGGCGCCAAATTCAGGCACCAAAAAAGTGTACATAGCGATATTATTTCTCCATTTGTAATAGGATTGACATAAAATCTCGCGCGGATTGCAGTAACATTCGGCTACACCCTCGTCAGTTATGACGGCCGTAATGCTTACCGCGACAAGACAGGATATCGACATGCCGACTGACACCAGCGCCAACGACTTTCCCGACAGCGCCAAGTGGGCATGGCTGGAGGGCACCTATTGGTATGTGCCGGAAGCCTATATGCTCGCCAAGAAGCTTTTGGTAAATCACAGGGGCGAACAGCGGATCATCCCGGTCAAGGATCAGACCCTGTGGCAGATCCAGCGGTACGAGCACGGCTATATCACCGGCAGGGGAGCGTTGTGCTTCGACGGCCAGCCCTTCAACTACCAGACGATCATCGGTTCGGTCTCGCCGGAGGGCGACGTGCTGGTCAGTTTCACACCGGAAAATGTCGATGCCTCGAGGACACCTGACCCGTCGAAGAAGCCGGCCCCTTCGGACCCCTCGACGACAGTGAGCACCGGCCCAGGCCGCATGACGCTGATCCAGGGCAAGTGGGCCTTCATGATGCAGATGACCAACGGCAGCGACACGTCCAGCATGACCCATTGGGCCTACATGGTCCAGTCGACGCCGGCGGACCCGTCCTGGAACAACATCCCCGGCGTTCCCGGCGTCAGCATCGGAGAAGTCTTCGCTGCGGTCGAAAAGTAAGGGTGGGAACGGCGGAGGCGTCAGCCTCCGCCCGCCTCGTCGAGCAGGCTGATCGATCCCTGGTCCAGCTTCAGCTTCGCCGCCCCCGCGAAGTCCTTCAGTTGCTCCAGGCTGGTGGCGCTGGCGATCGGGGCGGTGACGCTGGGGCGGGCGATCACCCAGGCCAAGGCCACCTGCGTCGGGGTGGCGTCATGCAGCGCCGCGACCTCGTCCAGCGCCTTCAGGATCGCCCTACCCTTGTCGTTCAGGTATTTGGACACGACACCCTCGCCGCGCGGGCTCCGGGACGCATCCTCCGGCTTGCGGTACTTGCCGGACAGGAAGCCGCTCGCCAGCGAGTAATACGTGATGACGCCGAGCCCGTGCTCCAGGCACAGCGGCTCAAGCTCGGCCTCGTACCCGGCGCGGTCGAACAGATTGTACTCCGGCTGAAGGCTCTCGTAGCGCACCAGCCCGGTCCGGGCGCTGACGTCCAGCGCTTGTCGAAGGCGGGCCGCCGAAATGTTCGACGCCCCGATCGCCCGCACCTTGCCTTGATCGATCAATTCCTGATACGTGCCCAGCACGTCCTCGAACGGCGTGTCCGGGTCGTCGGCGTGGGATTGATAAAGGTCGATGTAATCGGTCTGGAGCCTGCGCAACGAATCCTCGACCGAAGCGCGGATATAGGCAGGCGCCAGCCCCTTCTTCCCCGGCCCCATTTCCATCCCGACCTTGGTCGCGATCACCAGCTTGTCGCGGTCGCCCCGGCCCTTCAGCCAGGAGCCGATGATCGTCTCGGACTCGCCGCCGCTGTTGCCCGGCGCCCAGCGGGAATACATGTCGGCCGTATCGATGAAGTTGAAGCCTTTGGCCACGAAGGCGTCCAGAATGCGGTGCGATGTCGGCTCGTCGATGGTCCAGCCGAACACATTGCCGCCAAAACAAAGCGGGACCACCTCAAGGCCGGACCGGCCAAGCTGCCGCTTCTCCATAGGGTCGGTTCCTTTGAATTACGGATCGGAAAGAGTGGGCGGCGCTTTCCCTCCGCCCACTCCGCCAACACGGTATTTTATTCGACGTTCCCGTCACGAAGGACCGGTCAGCTCTCGACGCCGGAGAAGATCGCCTTCTTGATGATCGCGTGGACGCCCCAGTTGCCGTCCACCACCTGCGTGATGCCGAAATCGACGCCCAGCGACATCAGCGACACCGCCTCGTCCTCGCTCAAGCCCTTGGCGTTCATCAGGAACTGCCGCATCTTGCGGAAGGCGTCGCGCATGGCGAGATCGACCGACGACTTCTCATAGATCACCGACTGCGCCTTGTCGCCCAACTGCTCCAGGTAGTTGGGATAGCTGAAGCCGTGCATGACCCAGTCGTCGGCGGTTTCCAGCATCGGGAAGTCCAACCCTTCCAGGGCGGTGCCGCGCAGATCGGCCGCCTTGTGCAGGATGAACTGGAAGGTCCCGGTGAAGGAGCACTCGATCGCGGTGCCGCACAGTTCGGAATCGCCCTGCGACGCGTGCGGATCGCCGACCGAGAACATCGCTCCCGGAACCGCCACCGGGTAATACATCGTGGCGCCCTTGCCGAGCCGCCAATTGTCCATGTTGCCGCCGAAATAGCCGGGCGGGATACTGTCCACCATGTCGGCTTCCTTCGGCGCCACCGCCAGCACGCCGAAATGCGGGCGGACCGGGATGCGGATGCCCTTCAGCACGTCGAAGTTCTTGGTGATGGTCGAGTGATCGACCGGAACGCCGGGATAGTCGATGATCTTGTGGACCACGCCGAACGGATCGGTCTGCGGCGTCCAGCGGAAGTTGTAGACCGCCTTGGCCCAGTTCCGCTCGCCGCGCGCGTCGATCTCGTAAATCGTGACGACTTCCCGCTCCTTCGGCTCGGTCAGCAGGTCCTTGTAGTGATAGCCCCACCACGCGGCGGCATTGCTGCCGAAGGTCTTGCCGGCGAATTCCGGGTTGGCGCTGGGACGCGGCTTCATGTCCACGATCCTGACTTCCAGCACATCGCCCGGCTCCGCTCCCCGGATCGCCACCGGCCCGGTGCAGATATGGACGCCCAGCCCCTCGCCGGCGCCCCGTCCGAACAGGGAGGCATCCATCGGCCCGGCCCCGCGCCGGTCCACGTTCTTCTTGTCCTTGCTCCAGTGGAAGACGCTCTCGGCTCCCGGATCGCCCTTGACCATCCGCTCGGCGTCGTCGTTGGCGTGATGGGTCAGCGCCTCGATCGTGACGTAGTCGCCGGGCGAGATCTCGACCCTGGCCGGCAGCGACTTGCTGAAATAACCCCAGTGGACCGTCTCCGCCGTCGCCGGCAGGTGATAGTGGTTGGTCCGCTCCGGCTGGAGCGCCTGGGCGGCGGCGGCCATCGACGGGGTCACGAGCGACAGCCCGCCCGCCCCCAGGACCCCCGCTCCGCCGGCCGCCGCGAAAGCGCTTTTCAGGAATGAGCGCCGTTCATGGTCCATGGTGCTTAGAAAATTCTGGCGATGCTCCTCGAAATCCGGACAGTTCCGGTCGTCGCCCTGGCACATGCTTTTCTTCTCCGGTCAGACTGATGGACCCCTTGTTTCAAGTCCATTTGGGTTTCAGGTCCATTCGCGCTGATGCGCATAAAATAGTATGCAATTTACGGACCCTGTGTCCTCCATCCTGGCCGGCACACCCATTCGCGCCATACGGGAACCTGAAGGGGCACAACCTTGTTGAGCAACCAACACTCGTTTTGATTTCAGGATTCGCCGCATGCGCATGCTATCTCCGGCCTCGCTCTTCCTTGCTGCAACCGCGGTCGCCCTTGCCGGATGCGGCGAGGAAGCGACGCTCCCGGTCGCCGCCGGCACCGGCCCGCAGCCGCAGTTGCCCGCCCCCAATGCAACCCTCATCCCGACCGTCAACGTGGCGCCCGCCAAGGGCTGGCCCGATGGCGGCATGCCGGCCGTAGCGCCCGGTCTTCAGGTCGCGGCCTTCGCCGATGGCCTGGACCACCCGCGCTGGCTCCACATCCTGCCCAACGGCGACGTGCTGGTGGCGGAATCCAACGCTCCGCCCAAAGAGGGTAAGAAGTTCAGCGTCAAGGGCTGGGTTCAGGATCTGCTGATGAGCCGCGCCGGCGCCAAGGTGCCCAGCGCCAACCGCATCACCCTGCTGCGCGACACCAACGGCGACGGCGTCGCCGACAGCAAATCGGTCTTCCTGGAAAACCTGTTCTCGCCGTTCGGCATGGAACTGGTCGGCAATGACCTCTACGTCGCCAACGCCGACGCGATCGTGAAATTCCCGTACGAGCCGGGGCAGACCAAGATCACGGCGCCCGGCACCAAGGTCACCGACCTTCCCGGCGGTCCGCTCAACCATCACTGGACCAAGAACATCATCGCCAGCAAGGACGGGCGCTTCCTCTACGCCACCGTCGGGTCGAACAGCAATGTCGGCGAGAACGGCATGGATATGGAAGAAGGCCGCGCCGCGATCTGGGAAGTCGACCTGTCGAGCGGCCAGAAGCGCATCTTCGCCTCCGGCCTGCGCAACCCCAACGGCATGGGATGGGAGCCTGTGACCGGCAAGCTATGGACGGCGGTCAACGAGCGTGACGAGATCGGCAGCGATCTGGTGCCCGACTACATGACGTCGGTCCAGGACGGCGGCTTCTACGGCTGGCCCTACAGCTATTACGGCCAGACCGTCGATACCCGCGTCGAGCCGCAGAATCCCGAACTGGTCGCCAAGGCGATCGTTCCGGACTACGCGCTCGGGCCTCACACCGCATCGCTCGGACTATCGTTCGGCAACCCCGACACGCTCGGCGAGCAGTTCGCCAGTGGCGCCTTCGTCGGCCAGCACGGTTCCTGGAACCGCAAGCCGCATAGCGGCTACAAGGTGATCTTCGTCCCGTTCACCGACGGCAAGCCGTCCGGTACGCCGGTCGATATCCTGACCGGCTTCCTCGACGGCGAGGGCAACGCGCTCGGCCGCCCAGTCGATGTCCGCCCCGACGGCAAGGGCAGCATCCTGGTCACTGATGACGTCGGCAACCGCGTCTGGCGGGTTTCCGCCACCCCGGACGCCGGGGTCGCGTCGCAGCAGTAAGCTGACGGAAAAAGAAACGGCGGCGGGACCATCCCGCCGCCGTTCTCTCATGTAGCCTTAGCCGTCACTCGCTGAAGGCTTCCTCCCGCTTCGACCGGATGTTGGGCAGAAGCACCGCCGTCAGCAGCCCCAGCGACACCAGCAGCAGGCCCAGGCTGAGCGGCTGCGTCACGAACACCGTGGCGTCGCCCCGGCTCAGCAGC
Source organism: Skermanella sp. (assembly GCA_035630415.1). Lineage (GTDB taxonomy): Bacteria > Pseudomonadota > Alphaproteobacteria > Azospirillales > Azospirillaceae > Skermanella. Next base: position 668 of record DASQKT010000003.1, on the reverse strand, counting down.
ATGGCGCGGCGCAGGTTTTCCTCCAGCATCGGCCCCAGCACGAAGCCGAGCAGCAGGGGCGCCGGCTCGAAATCCAGCTTAATCAGCGCGTAGCCGACCAGTCCGAACAACGCCATCATGAAGACGTCGAAGGTGCTGTTGTTGACGCTGAAGGCGCCGATGCAGCAGAACGCGATGATAGCCGGGAACAGCAGGTGGTACGGGATCGTCAGCATTCGTATCCAGAGCCCGATCAGCGGCAGGTTGAGCAGCACCAGCAGCAAATTGCCGACCCACATCGACGCGATCATGCCCCAGAACAGTTCCGGCTCGTCGGTCACGACATTGGGACCGGGGGTGATGCCCTGGATGATCATCGCGCCGATCATCAAGGCCATGACGGGGTTCGACGGGATGCCCAGCGTCAGCATCGGGATGAAGGATGTCTGCGCGCCGGCGTTGTTGGCGGCTTCCGGGGCGGCCACGCCTTCGATCGCCCCCTTTCCGAACTCGGCCGAATTGCGCGACACCTTCTTCTCGAAGGAATAGGCCCCGAACGAGGCCAGCAAAGCCCCACCGCCGGGCAGGATGCCGAGGGCGGCGCCGAGAAAGGTACCGCGCAGGATCGGAGCCGTGATCCGCCTCCAGTCGTCCCGGGTCGGCATCATGCCGGCGATGCTCTTGCGGCC
>DASQKT010000002.1:0-3722 GCA_035630415.1 Skermanella sp. | reverse complement strand
CAGCACCGTGCGTAGCCAGCCGCCGATGGTCGCCGACGAACTCCGCCGTCAGGCCGACAACTTCATCGAGCTTCAGGACCTGTCGCCGTCGATCGCCCGTGTGCATCAGCACCGCGATCCGCCGTCGAGCGACCCGCATGGTAACATGTACGAAACAGCCTGATAAAGCTTTCAGGCCGAAGTAAAAAATGGGGCGCGGCATTTCGGCCGCGCCCCATTTTGATTCTGGTTCATTTCAAGACGCCAAAGATGCTCATTTCGAGCATTGCGGGTCTGGACTCAGTCGAAGTCCTTGCCTTTGCTGCGAATGACGCGCGCCTTGTCGCGCTGCCAGTCACGGTCCTTCTCCGCAGCTCGCTTGTCGCCCTTCTTCTTGCCGCGTCCGACCCCAAGCTCGACTTTGGCGACCCCCCGTTCGTTGAAATAGATCGACAACGGTATGATCGTGACGCCCTCGCGCTTGATGGCGCCCATCAGGCGGTTCATTTCCCGCTTATGGACCAGCAGCTTACGCGGCCGCTTGGTTTCATGCTGGTAGTACTGGCCTGCCAGTTGGTATTCCGGAATATAGGCGTTTACCAGATAAAGCGCGCCGTTCTGCTCGCCCGCATAGGATTCAGCAATGCTCGCCTTGCCGGAACGGAGGGATTTCACCTCCGTTCCGACCAGCATGATCCCCGCCTCGAGGGTTTCGTCGATGAAGTAGTCAAACCGGGCGCGGCGGTTCTGAGCCGCGATCCGGCCCGAGACAGGACCCGGCCTAGCCATTATTTTTCCTCTTCTTCTTGATCGTCAGACGGGTTTGCTCAGTTGAGCACGCCCGCCTTTACCATCGCTTCCCGCACAGCCACCCGCGTCGGCTCGGTCACCGGGACGACCGGCAGTCTCAACTCTTCCGTGCAAAGACCGAGCAGGCTGGCGGCATACTTGACCGGCGCCGGGCTGGTTTCCAGGAACAGCGCGTTGTGCAGCGGCATCAACTGGTCGCGCAACCGCTCGACCGTCGCCCAGTCCTTCGCTTGCCAGGCAGCGTGAAGCTGAGCCGACTGGGCTGGCGCCACGTTGCCGGTGACCGAGATACAGCCATGCCCACCCTGAGCCAGGAAGGCCACGACGCTGGCATCCTCGCCGGTCAACTGGCAGAACTCCGGACCGATTTCGAGACGGGTCCTTAACGGTCTGGTTAAATCGGCTGTGGCATCCTTGACGCCAACGATATTGGGAAGCTTGGCGAGACGAGCCATTGTCGCGACCGACATGTCGATCACGCTGCGACCCGGTATATTATAGATGATGATCGGGATCTCGGCAGCATCATGGATCGCCTTATAATGCTGATAAAGACCTTCCTGGGTGGGCTTGTTGTAATAGGGCGTGACTTGCAGCACCGCGTCCGCGCCAGCCTGCTTGGCATGCCGGGTGAAAACAATCGCCTCGGCGGTCGAGTTGGAGCCGGCGCCCGCGATGACGGGGACGCGCCCGGCCGCCGCCTCGATACAAAGCTCGACCACGCGCATATGCTCTTCATGGCTGAGCGTGGGCGACTCGCCGGTCGTACCGACCGGGACAAGACCGTTGGTGCCTTGATTGATCTGCCAGTCGACGAAGGACTGGAAGGCTTTCTCGTCGACTTTGCCGTTCTTGAAAGGTGTCAAGAGAGCAACGATGGACCCCGAGAACATACCAACCTCCGTGCGGGCAGAATAAATGAGGCGCGCACCTTACCCGCCACGCCGCATAACGGCAAGTGCGCCCGCCTGATCCAGACACTGGTAATAGGATTTTCGCTCCTGCTGGGCGCGGCGGGGTTCGCATCCGCCGATGTCCTGAGCGAGCGGGATCTGGGATTGTATCGCGCCGCTTTCAAGGCTGCCGAGGGGGGCCGGTGGCCGGAGGCGAACGCCATCGCGTCGCAGGCCGAAGAGAAGCTGCCGGCAAAGGCGCTCCAGTGGCTCGACATGGCGCGGAGCGATACCGGTGCGGGGTTCGAGGCGATCGCGGAGTTCATCCGCCGCAATCCCGAATGGCCCAACCTCAACACCCTGCGCCGAAGCGCGGAAATGGCGATGCCGCTTTGGATGCCGGACAGCGAGATCAAGGCATGGTTCGCCAAGTATCCGCCGCTGACCGGCGGCGGCGTCCTGCGGTATGCGACGGTCCTGCTGAACGACGGCAAGACGCGCGAGGCTGCCGAACTGGTGCGCGAGCGCTGGGTTTCGGGCGGCTTCGGCGCCACCGAGGAAACGGACCTGCGTGCCCGCTTCGGCGAGTTGCTGCGGCCGCGCGACCATATCGCGCGCTTGGATCGTCTGGTCTGGGACAACGAGGAATCGGCGGCCCGCCGGATGTTCGGGCTTGTGGACAGCGGCCATCAGGCCCTTGCCGAAGCACGCTTTTTCCTTGCCAACATGAAGAAGGGCAATGTCGATACGCTGCTGAACAAGGTGCCGCCGAGCCTGAGGACCGACCCAGGATTGCTGTATGAGCGGGCACGCTGGCGCCGCCGCAAGGACATGGACGACGGTGCGCTGGAGATCCTGATGAACAGGCCGGCGGACATGGTGCGTCCGGCGGCGTGGTGGGCCGAGATGCATATCCTGGCTCGCCGGAGCATCGAGAAGGGCAATTACGCGGAAGCCTACCGGATCGCCCGGAACAGCGGGCAGAAGGATGGACTTGCTCTTTCCCAGGCTGAGTTCCTGTCGGGCTGGCTGGCACTGCGTTTCCTCAACAAGCCGCAGGAGTCGCTGAAGCATTTCGAGCGGCTCTACGACGCCGTCAGCGCGCCGATCAGCCGGTCGCGGGGCGCTTACTGGGCCGGACGAGCGGCGGAAGACCTGAAGCAGCAGGATCAGGCGCGCAAATGGTACGGTCTGGCGGCGGAGCATGTGACGACCTTCTACGGCCAGCTTGCACAGCGGCGGCTGCGCGACGGCAACGCGGGAGCGGTCCCGGCCGATCCCAAGATCGCTGAAACTACGCTCGCGGCGTTCAACGCCGGTGAATTGCCGCGTCTGGCCCGGATGCTGAACCGAATCGATCCGGTCGCCGACCGCGAGGGCGTCTTTGTCCGCCGAATGGGATCGAATGCCAAGACGGCGGAAGACTTCGCGCTGGCGAGCCGACTCGCCTATGAAATCGCCCGACCGGACCTTGCGGTCAGCGTTGCCAAGCAGGCGGTCCAGGACGGGTACACGCTGGCCAACGCCGGTTATCCCGTGGTGAGCATGCCGGACCTCGGCTGGCTTGAGCCGGCGCTGGTCCACTCCCTGATCCGGCAGGAGAGCACGTTCAACGAGAATGCCGTCAGCCCGGCGGGAGCACGCGGGCTGATGCAGTTGATGCCGGCGACGGCGAAGCAGGTCGCCGGTCAGCTTGGCATGCAGCACACCAACAGCCGGCTGACGTCGGACCCGACTTACAACATAGCGCTGGGCAGCGCCTATATGCGGGAGCTGGTGGACCGCTTCAACGGCTCCTACGTGTTGGCGATCGCCGCCTACAATGCCGGACCCGGACGGGTCCGCGAGTGGCTTCAGACCAACGGCGATCCTCGGGCCGAAGGGGTCGATGTGGTCGACTGGATCGAGTTGATTCCGATCTACGAGACGCGCAATTATGTCCAGCGCGTGATGGAAGCCGTCCATATCTACCGTGCCCGCATTGACGGCGGCCACGCCAAGCTTCTGCTGGAGGAGGATCTGAGACGGTGACGGAACAGG
>DASQKT010000001.1:0-11124 GCA_035630415.1 Skermanella sp. | reverse complement strand
GAATTCCGTCTGTGTCAATTCGGGATTGCTGCGGACCAGCGCTATCAGGCTGCGCACCAGGAAGAGACGGGCGTTCAACGCCTGCTCGACCCTGGCGCGGGTGGCGGCCGCGTGCTCCGTAACCGTCGCGGCGTTCTGCTCGGCATAGCGGCGGCCCTCGGACGCGTCGAGCAGCAGGACGCCGCCCAGGACCACGCCGACGGTGATCGCCGCAGCCAGCAGCGGCATCAGTTTCTGCCACCAGCCCCATCTCATGACGCGGGCCCGCCGCACAGGCCCGGCGTTCCCACGGTAGAGCCGCACCGAATCGAAGCTGTCATCGACCGACCATACCCAATCACCCTTGTGGAACTACCGCACCCGGAGGCCGCCAGCCGGCTGCTCACCTGTCATCCGATCCCGATATAGTAGCGGATGGTCAGTTACAGAATTATAACGAGCGGCCTTCATACCATGCCGCGACCTATTGTCCGGGCCGGTGGCGTCAAGCAGTATAAAGGGTCCAATATCGAGCGTCAGGCGCAATCGTGACGTTACGATCGGGTCAAATCGTGTCCATATCCAAGTATTCCCGCATACCGGAACAACCGGGAACAGCGCGCCAGATCGTCGTCCTTGGCGCCGCCTTCGCGATCGTCGTGGCCGGGCTGATCGCGTTCAACCTGATACTGGAGCGGGTATCGCTGCTCGACGACCTGAAGAAGGACGTCACGGCACTGGCCCAGGTCCATGCCAATCATGCCGAACGGGAAATCAGTGAATACGACTCGCTGCTGAAGGCGCTGGCCGACCGGGTTCGCCAAGGCGATGGATTCGTCGACCTTGTGGCGCAACGTCAGTCCTTCGACCCGGCCCTGGTGGAAGCCCGGATTCTGGCGCCCTGCGCCGGAACGGGCTGTCCTTCGGCTATCGCCGGTGCGGCCAGCCAGGGGATCGCCAACCGCCGGATATCGGGTCTGTTGCTGGACATCCTGCCCGACCCCCCGCCGGGAAACAGGATTCTGCTCGCTCGCAGCCTCGCCCCGGCCGACGCCGCCACGCCCGGCAAGAGCGGCGGCATGGTAGCACTTACCATCGATCTCGGCGGAATGGCACAGGGTCTTCAGGGAACGTCGGGAAAATTAACGGTGTCGCTCACGTTCGCCCCTGGTGCTGCTCCGGAAAACACCGCTTCCGGTCTTGTCCCGGATAAAGGCTACCTCGACTCCACCCTCCGGATCGCCGGCCTGCCCATAGCCGTCACTGTCGCAATGCCGGTCGGTGGGGAATTGGAGCTTTGGCGGCAGCATGTGGCCGCCGGGGCGTCTTTGGCCGCCATTCTGATCGCCGGGATCGCCGGGGCGGTCCGCATTCTGCTGTGGCTGTCGGCAAGACAGAACGAAGCCAACGCCCGCGTCTTCAAAAGCGAACAGGCGTTGCAGGAGCAGGAGGCACTTCAACAGTCGCTGATCGAAGCGATCCCGCTGCCGCTGTCGATGCGTAACGAGAAGGGCATCTTCATCCGCTGCAATCGCGCCTTCCTGGATCTGACGTTGCGCCAGCGGGACGAGGTGCTGGGCCGGACATCGGCTGATCTGTTCGGGCGGGACACGGCCAAGCTGTTCGACCAGGGCATTGCCGAGGCGCTGACCAAGGCGACGCCGATCCGGTTCGAGATGTCGCTGACCGATGCCATCGGAGCCAACCGCGACGTGACCATCTACCGGTCCGCCCATCACCATGCCGATGGCGAGGCCGTCACCATCGTCAGCGTCACCGTGGACGAAACGGATCGCAAGCGCGTCGAATCGGCGCTGAGGGAAAGCGAGGAACGCTTCCATCTGGCCGTCCGGGGAAGCAACGACGGGATCTGGGACTGGGATCTCCGGACCGGCCGGATCTGGTTCTCGGCGCGCTGGAAGGAGATGCTCGGCTACCGGGAAGACGAACTGGACGATTCCTTGGAGATGTGGGCGGGCGTGATCTTCGAGGAAGACCGCATCGCCGCCCTGAAGCTGGTCGAGGACTACAACCAGGGGCGGGTACCGAACTTCCTGGCAACCCAGCGGTTCCGCCACAAGCAGGGCCATACCTGCTATATCCTGAGCCGCGCCGTCCACCACAAGGACGAGCAGGGCGTGCCTATCCGTCTGGTCGGCGCCCACACCGACATAACCGAGATAAAAAGGATCGAGGAATCGGTCCGCGATCAGGTGGTCTTCCTGTCGACGCTGCTCGATACCATCCCGAGCCCGATCTATTACAAGAACGCCGACGGGGTCTATCTGGGCTGCAACCGCGCCTTCGCCGCGATCCACGGCGTTACCGTCGAGCAGGTGGTCGGCCGCCGCCCCGGCGACCTGATGAAGCCGAAAATGGCGGCATTGGACCACAACGCCGATGCCTGCCTGATCGCGATCCAGGACCCCTTCCAGGTCTACGAAACCCAGATCGACTTCGCCGACGGCAGCCGTCACGACGTGCTCTACTCCAAAGCGCTCTACCATCAATCCAACGGTGAAGTCGGCGGTGTCGTCGGCGTCATGACCGACACGACCGACCGCACCCGGCACGAGAACGAAATCGCCGAGGCGCATCAGCGCATGGCAAGGCAGGCGGAGGATCTCAAGCGATCCAATGCGGAACTGGAGCAGTTCGCCTATGTCGCGTCCCACGACCTGCGGGAGCCGCTCCGCATGGTCAACAGCTACCTGTCGCTGCTTCAGCGGCGCTATGGCGACAAGCTCGACAAGGACGCGCAGGAATTCATCGGCTTCGCCCGCGACGGCGGCGTCCGGATGGACCGGCTGATCCAGGATCTGCTGGAATACTCACGGGTCGGCCGGCGCAGCAAGCCGATGGCTCCGACAGCCATGAACGACGTGATCGCGAGTGCCTGCCACAACCTGGAAGTGGCCATCAGCGAACGCGGCACGATCCTCCACGTGCCCGGCGACCTGCCGACCGTGCCGGCGGACAGCAACGAGTTGACCCGGCTGCTCCAGAACCTGATCGGCAACGCGATCAAGTACTGCGTGCCGGAGACGGTACCGGAAATCGCCGTCGAGTGGGCCGACGAACCCGACCACTGGCGCTTTTCCGTGCGCGACAACGGCTTAGGGATCGCGCCGGAACATTTCGAACGCGTCTTCATGGTGTTCCAGCGGCTGCACAGCCGGGGCGAATACGAGGGCACCGGCATCGGACTGGCGATCTGCCGGAAGATCGTGGAGCACCACGGCGGCCGGATCTGGCTGACCTCCGAACCGGACAAGGGCAGCACCTTCCACTTCACGCTGGCGAAGCAGGCGGTCGAGGCTTTGGCGGCGTGACGGTCAGGCGGAAGGAGCGCCAGCAAGTTCCCGCAGGATGATGTCAGCCGCACGCTCCAGTTCGCTCAAAGCGAGACCGGTCCGTCCCGGCTCCCCGGCGATCTGCTCCGGCAGCGGCGGCACGTGGACGAAGCCCATCGGCAGCGGCCAAATCAGCCGTTCCAGGGTGTGGCGGACGCCGTAGAACAGGTGATTGCAGACATAGCCTCCGGCATGGCCGCTGGCGGCAACCGGCAATCCCGCGCGCTCCAGCGCGTCGATCAGGCGGTCCACCGGCAGGGTTGACCAGTAGCCGACCGGCCCGTCCTCCACGATGCGCAGGCCGCAGCGGAGCACGCCGGCGTTGTCCGGCACGGTGGCCTCGTCCAGGTTCAGCGCCACCCGCTCCACCCTGATCCGGTCGAAGGAGCGGGCAAGGCCGAAGGCGACCGCCGCATCCGGGCGGTGCTCGTCCAGCAGGGCTTCGAACCGCCTGACGCTGGTGTGGTACTCGACCGGCAGGACGGTGGCGATCACGCCGTCCCGGCCTGCCAGCCGGTCCATCAGCAGCGCGGTCGGGTTCAGGTCGTTCGGGCCGAACCGCTCGAAGCCGGTGGCGAGGATGCGCATCAGGGACGCAGCAGGCCGATGATATCCTTGATGTCCGACAGGTTGGCCGAGGCGATGGCGCTCGCCTTGTCGGCGCCTTGCCGCAGGATGCGGTCGATCTCGCCGACGTCGGACATCAGGCGGTTCATCTCCGTGCTGATCGGCGCCAGCTTCGCCACCGCCAGATCGACCAGATTGCCCTTGAAGGCACTGAACTGCTGACCGGCGAACTGGCCCAGCGTGTCCTGACGCGAGGTCCCGGCCAGAGCCGAGTAGATCGTCACGAGGTTGTCGGCCTCGGGCCGATTCTCCAGGTCCTCGACCGCTTCGGGCAACGGCTCCGGATCGGTCTTCGCCTTGCGGACCTTGAGCGCGATGGTGTCGGCGTCGTCGGTCAGGTTGATGCGCGAATAATCGGATTCGTCCGACTTGCTCATCTTCTTGGAGCCGTCGCGCAGCGACATGACGCGGGTCGCCTCGCCCAGGATCTGCGGCTCGGGCAGCGGGAAGAAGTCGTTGCCGTAGTGCCGGTTGAAGGCGCCGGCGATGTCGCGCGCCAGCTCCAGGTGCTGCTTCTGGTCCTCGCCGACCGGCACATGGGTCGCCTTGTAGACCAGGATGTCGGCTGCCATCAGGACCGGATAGGCGTAGAGGCCGAGGGCCGCGTTCTCGCGGTGCTTGCCGGCCTTCTCCTTGAACTGGGTCATCCGGTTCAGCCAGCCCATCGGGGTGTGGCAGGACAGGATCCAGGCCAGCTCGGAATGGGCCGCGACCGCCGCCTGATTGAAGATGATGCATCGATCCGGATCGATGCCGGCGGCGATATAGGCCGCCGTCACTTCCCGCGTGTTGGACAGCAGGACGGCGGGGTCCTGCGGCAGCGTCAGGGCATGCAGGTCGACGATGCAGAAGATGCTCTCGAACTGATCCTGCAAGGCGACCCAGTTGCGCAGGGCACCCAGGTAGTTGCCCAGATGCAATTGGCGGGTCGGCTGCATGCCCGAGAAGATGCGGTTCACTGGTCGTCTCCGAATATACCCTGAGAGGATGGCCCGGCTGTTATCCCCTCTGCGGCGGGGCCGGTCAAGCGGCGCCGGGCGGTTCCGGCGCGCGCTTCAGCAGAATGCCGATCTCCCCCAGCCGGACGCCGCCGATGCCGTGGGCGACGGCGAAATAGACGGCGGCGCCGATGCCCACCAGGGCTGCCAGCGCCGTCGTCCTGACGACGGTTGGTCCGTCCAGCCAAGGCGCCAGCAGCCATGACGCAGCCTGGAGCGCCACCCCCATGACCAGCCCGGCCGCCAGCAGGCGGGGAGCGCGGCGGCGCAGCCGGTCGTCGATCTGGAAGTTACCTCGGGCGTGCAGCAGCCAGCCCAGCAGGGCCGCGTTCATCCAGGCGGTGACGCCCGTCGCCAGCGCTATCCCGACATGACCGAGCGGCTGGATCAGCGCCATCCCAAGGGCTGCGTTGGTCAGGGTCACCGCTATCGCGACCCGGACCGGCGTTCCGGTATCCTGACGGGCGAAGAAGGCGGCGCTCAGCACCTTGACGATCACGAAGGCCGGGATGCCGATGGCATAGGCCGCCAGCGCCTGCGCGGTGGCGGAAGTCTCATGCGGACCGAAGGCGCCGCGCTCGAACAGGACATGGATGATCGGCTGGGCGGTTATCAGCAGGGCGACTGCCGCCGGCAGCCCCAGCATCAGCGAGAACTCCAGCGCGCGGCTGAGGAAGTGGCGCACCGCACCATGGTCGCCGCCGGCGACATGGCGCGACAATACCGGCAACAGCGCCGTCCCGATGGCGATGCCGATCACCCCAAGCGGCAACTGGTTGAGCCGGTCGGCATAATACAGGAACGAGACGGCGCCGGACGGCAGCAGGGACGCCAGCACGATATTGATGAACAGGTTGATCTGCATGACCCCGGTGCCGATGGCACCCGGCACCATCAGCACCATCAGTTTCTTGACGCCGGGCGTCAGGCGCGGCAGGCGAAGGCGAAGGCGGATTCCCGCCGCCCGGCACGACGCCGCCAGCCAGACCAGTTGCACGATCCCCGCCACCGTCACCGCCTGCGACATGACGAGCCCGGCGGGCATCCCGACCTCCCGCGCCACCAGCAGCGCCGCGATCAGGGTCAGGTTGAAGGCGATCGGGGCTGCGGCGAAAGGTCCGAAGCGGTCCAGCGAGTTGAGCACCCCGCCCAGCAGCGCCACCAGCGAGACCAGCAGCAGGTAGGGGAAAGTCATGCGGGCGAAATCGACCGCCAAGGCGAATTTCGCTGGTTCATCCACGAAGCCCGGAGCCAGCGCATGCATCAGCCAGGGCATCGCCGCGACCATGGCGATGACGAAGGGCAGCAGCACCGTCACCATGACGGCCAGCGCCTCTTCCGCGAAGCCCTGTGCCGCCCTTCGGCCGTTCCGCTGGAGTTCCGCCGAGAACAACGGGACGAAAGAGACGGTGAAGGCCCCTTCGGCGAACAGCCGACGGAAGAAGTTGGGCAGCTTGAGCGCCACGAAGAAGGCGTCGGCGACCGGCCCCGCCCCCAGGATGGCAGCAGTCAGGATGTCGCGGGCGAACCCCGCCACCCGGCTCAGCATGGTCAGTCCGCCGACGGTGGCGATAGCGTGCGCGAAACTCATGATGGAACGGATTTAGCCGAGATTAGGAGCCGGGGGAAGGTCGCCGAAGAGCCGCTGCATCCCTCCTAATAATTACATTTTCATATTGTTAAAAATTAAGCCGATTGACAGGTATTGGATGGTAAAATAGACAAATTACAAACAGGCCATCCGAGCCGACAATTTATCAGGAGGTTTCGCGCCATGCTCTTCAGAGCCGTGTCCATCAAATCACTCTTCACGAGATCCCTGTCACTCGCAGCGCTGGCGCTAGCCGCGCTCGGCCTTTCCATGCCGGCTCTCGCCGCCGACAAGCCGTCGGAAATCCGGCTGGACTACGCCTACTACAACCCGGTCAGCCTCGTCCTGAAGGAGAAGGGCTGGCTCGAGGAGGAGCTGAAGCGTGACGGCATCGGCGTGCGCTGGGTCCTGAGCCTGGGCAGCAACAAGGCGCTGGAATTCCTGAACGCAGGCAGTCTCGATTTCGGTTCGACCGCAGGTGCGGCGGCGCTGATCGCCCGGATCAACGGCAACCCGGTCAAGTCGGTCTATGTCTATTCGAAGCCGGAATGGACCGCCCTGGTGACCCAGGGCAATTCACCGATCCAAAAGGTCGAGGACCTGAAGGGTAAGCGGATCGCGGTGACCCGAGGGACCGATCCCCATATCTTCCTGGTCCGCGCGCTGGCCGCCCACGGCCTGACCGACCGCGACGCCAAGCTGGTCCTGCTCCAGCACCAGGATGGAAGGGCAGCACTGGAGAAGGGCGATGTCGATGCCTGGGCCGGCCTTGACCCGCTGATGGCGCAGGCCGAACTGGACTTCGGCGCCCGCCTGTTCTACCGCAACCCCGGAGCCAATAGCTGGGGCATCCTGAACACCCGCGAGGACTTCGCCAAGGATCACCCCGAGCTGGTCGGCAAGGTCATCGACGCCTACGAGAAGGCGCGGGCCTACGCCCTGGCCAACCCTAATGAGCTGAAGACCACCATCGCCACCGCCGCCAAGCTGTCCGAACAGGTCGCCGGCCGCCAGTTGGAGCGGACCGAACTGACCCACTCCGCCATCGGGGACACCCAGAAGGCCACCATCCTGGAAGCCGGCCTGGCGCTTCAGCAGGCTGGTGTCGTCAATGCCGACGTCGATGTCCGCGCCACGGTAGATGCCTTGATCGACGGCAGCTTCACGTCCAAACTCGCCCAAAAATGAGCCTGGCGGCACATGCCGGGAGAAAGGACGAGCCCGTGGCCCTCTCGGAACGTCTGACAGGGAGTGAGACCGCAACAGCCTCGACGCAAGGCGTCAAGCCGGCAGCCGGCCGCTGGGGCTGGCTGCTCGGGCTTATCGTACCGGTCGGTCTGGCGCTCGGCTGGGAATTCGCCGTGGCGTTCGGCTTCGGCAACGGCAGGCTGCTGCCTCCGCCCAGCCGGGTGCTCGGGACGCTGTGGCAACTGGCGAAATCGGGCGACCTGACCGTGCATGTGCTGGCGACCGTGTGGCGGATAGCCCTGGGCTTCCTGTTCGGCGTCATCGCGGGGACGGCACTGGGGGCGCTGACCGGCTATTCGACGCTGGCGCGGCGGCTGCTCGACCCAATGCTCCAGGCGCTCAGGAGCATCCCGTCGATTGCCTGGGTCCCGGTCTTCATCCTGTGGTTCGGCATCTTCGAAACGTCGAAGGTGATCCTGATCGCGGTCGGCGTCTTCTTCCCGATATATCTGGCCCTGTCCGGCGCGATCCTGTCGGTGGACAGGAAGCTGGTCGAAGTCGGCCGCATCTTCCGTCTGTCCGGTCCGGAACTGGTCTGGCGGGTCCTCCTGCCGGCAACACTGCCAAGCTACATCCTGGCTCTCCGCGCCGGGCTGGGGCTGGGCTGGATGTTCGTGGTCGCCGCCGAGTTCATGGGCGCCAGCGAGGGGTTGGGCTTCCTGCTGGTGGATGGCCAGATGACGGGGCAGGCCCAGATGATCCTGGCCAGCATCCTGGCCTTCGCGGTGCTGGGCAAACTGACGGACTGGCTTCTCCACATCGCGACTGAGCCGCTGCTGCGCTGGCAGGACGGCTTCAGGCCGGCGGGCTGAGCGGCATATACGTGAAGGGTATCACCGGTGCTTGAGATTTCGGGACTGTCCAAACGCTACCCCAACGGCCTGCTGGCCCTGAGCGGCATCGGGTTGAACGTCGGAGTGGGCGAGATCGTCGGCATCGTCGGCGGCAGCGGCTGCGGCAAAAGCACGCTGCTCCGCCTGATCTCCGGCCTGGAAATGCCCACTACGGGCACCATCGTGCTGAACGGTGAACCGATCGCGACCCCACGCGAGGAGATCGGGTTCGTCTTCCAGGAACCGCGCCTGATGCCGTGGCTGACGATCCGGCGGAACGTGGTGTTCGGCATCCGCCACCTGCCCGAAGCCGAGCAGAAATCCCGCGTCGAGGAGGCATTGAAGCGCGTCGGCCTGACGAAGTTCGCCGACAACTGGCCGCGCGAGCTGTCGGGCGGCATGGCCCAGCGTGCGGCCCTGGCGCGGGCGCTGGTCGGCCGCCCTTCGGTGCTGCTGCTGGACGAGCCGTTCAGCGCGCTCGACGCCCTGACCCGATACGACCTTCAGGACCACCTGCTGGACCTGTGGTCCTACGACAGGCCGACCATGATCCTGGTCACCCACGATATCGAGGAAGCGCTGATCCTGAGCGACCGCGTCATCGTGATGGAGCCGCAGCCCGGCCGCATCCTGACGGAGGTGACACCGGGCCTTTCCCGTCCGCGCCTGCGTGGTGACCCGGAGTTCGACGCATGGAAGCGCCGGCTGCTGGGCGACCTGACCCATTCCTTCCATGTCCGGCGCAGCGGCGACGAGGATTTCCCGGCGGCGGCGATCTGAACCGGAGCAGCGGATCGCGGAAGTGATGGATATCCGGGTGGCATTGCCATACCGTCTTCCGCACCCCAGCTTCCAACCATGCCGCGCATCCTGAACGAACGACCTTCCGACGCCCCTGCATTACCCTCCGTCGATGCCCGAATCTTCAGGCTGATGCTGCCGTTCCTGTGGCCGCGTGACGACCGTGGCCTCCGGGTGCGGCTGGTGCTGTCGATGGCGCTGCTGTGCCTGACGGCAGTTCTGAACGCCGTGGTGCCGATCCTGTTCGCCCATGCGGTCGACAGGATCTCGGCCCCCGGTCAGGCGGCGATAGCGGTTCCCGTGGCATTGTTGCTGGCCTATGGCGCGATGCAGTGGCTCGCCAAGGTCTTCAACGAGCTGCGTTGGGCCATGTATGGACCGATCGAGCAGCGGATGCAGCGGCACATGGGCATGGCGGTGTTCCGCCACGTCCATGAACTCAGCCTGCGCTTCCATCTGGCGCGGCGCACCGGGCAGATCAGCCGGGTGCTCGACAACGGCATGCGCGGCATCCGCGAGCTGCTGTTCGACGTGGTGTTCCTGATCCTGCCGTTGCTGGCCGAGATCGCGATCATCTGCGCCGTACTGCTGGGCGCCTTCAGCCCGGCCTTCACCGGCATCATCCTGGTTACGCTAACGCTCTACGGCTTCTGCCTCGTGATCGGGTCGGAACGGCTGCGCCGCCGCCAGCGCCGTGCGGTGGCCGAGGGGGCGGAGGCGCACGGCAAGGCGGTGGACAGCCTGCTGAACTACGAGACGGTCAAGTATTTCGGCAACGAGCGCCATATCGCCGACCGCTACGATGGAGCGCTTCAGGAGGTCGAGCGGCTGACCGTCAACGCCATGATGTGGCGCAGCCTGACCGGCATCCTCCAGGTCTCCATCCTGGGCGTCGGGCTGACCGCCATGATCCTGCTGGCGGCGTCCAAGGTAGCAGGGGGCGCCATGACCGTCGGCGACTTCGTGCTGGTCAATACCTACCTGCTCCAGCTCATCCGGCCGCTCGACCGGCTGGGCCAGCTCTACCGCTCGATCAAGCAGTCGCTGACCGATGTCGAGCAGATGCTGACCCTGCTCGACCAGCCGGCCGAAGTCGCGGACGCAGCAGGGGCCGGCATCCTGCCGAAGGGACCGGGGCGTCTGCGGTTCGAGGATGTCGGCTTCGCCTACGATCCGCGCCGGCCGGTCCTGAACGACGTCTCGTTCGAGGTGCCGCCCGGCCGCACGCTGGCGATCGTCGGGCCAAGCGGGGCCGGCAAGTCCACCATCGGCCGCCTGCTGTTCCGCTTCTACGACCCGACATCGGGCCGTATCACGCTGGATGGCGCCGACATCGCGGCCGTCACCCAGGCGAGCCTGCGCCAAGCGATAGCGGTGGTGCCGCAGGACGCCGTCCTGTTCAACGACACGATCCTCTACAACCTCGCTTTCGGGCGGCCCGGCGCTTCCACGGAGGAGATCGAGCAGGCGGCCCGGCAGGCCCAGATCCACGACTTCATCGCCAGCCTGCCCGACGGCTACGAAACGATGGTCGGGGAGCGTGGCCTCAAGCTGTCAGGCGGCGAGAAGCAGCGCGTCGCCATCGCCCGCGCCATCCTGAAGCGCCCGCGCCTGTTCCTGTTCGACGAGGCGACCTCAGCCCTGGACAGCCATACCGAGCTTGCCATCCAGCGGAGCCTGCGGGAAGTCAGCCG